>JAGVWO010000026.1 GCA_018304245.1 Candidatus Pacearchaeota archaeon | reverse complement strand
ATGTTTGTTTAAATGTTTAAAACACCAAGAACATATTTCTGAACAAAAAAATATTAATACATTTACAAGTGGAAAACAATCTAATATTAATTGTCATCAATGTAATTCAATATCAATAACTCATCCACATAAATTAAATTATTTAGTGAACAAAGAAGACGGGTTAAAATATTCCATAGGTTCTCGTAAAAAGATTCTTCTAAGACGCCCTGAATGTGGATGTGAAAAAGAAAAAAATATTTACGATTGGTTAACTAAAGGGTTAGGGTGTCAATGTTCAGATGGAATGAGTTATCCGAACAAATTTATGTTTGGGTTTTTAAAACAAATAATGCATTTGAAAAAGATTAAAGACTTTGAAACAGAAAAAACATTTAGATTTTTCTTTTCAGATCTATCTGCGATTAAATCGACAGCTTGTTCTTCTTTATTTGTTGTGACCTTAACTACATATATCATGTTAGAAGTATAGTTTCTTATGTTTTAGGGGGTTTTTAAATTTTCGGTTTGACTTTGTTTAACTGTTTTGGGGGGTTGTTTAAACTAATCATGGACTAATAAATAATAAAACATCAAATCTTTCATTAATGTTCCTTTTACTGTAATCTTTTTTCCTTCTTCTGGCAAGGAGTTGCTCTTCACAACGAGGGTTTCTCCTGTTTTTTCATCAACTAAAGAGTATCCAGATAAACTACCGAGTTTCATTGTGCTCCCAACAATGCCACTTACACTTAATTCCTTCCCAAGATATTCTTCTTTGTTTGAATTTAGCTCTGAAACAGTCATACTTCCACAACCAGAAATAAAAATACTTAAAATAATTAAGACCCCAATCAAAAAGATTATTATTTTTTGATTCATTTTAATAAAAGAGTATTGTGAAAATTATTCCGATTATAAAACCAAGTAAACCTATTGCGAGTATTCCAAGGGCAGAAATCTTTGAAACCTGCTTTAATTCATTTTTTGTTGGTTTTTTTGCTACATTAAATACCCTTACGCACTTACCAACAAATTCTTTAAATTTTCCAAATGCCATGTTAAATAAGATAGTTATTCGTTTATAAAATTATCTAATTATCCTGAAATTTAAAATTTTAGGATAACGAAAACAGTCTTCTGTTTTCAATTATAGGAAAGAGATTGTACTTTTCTCTTTTTTTTCCTGTTTGTAAATCTTTTTTTCTTCTTTTATTTTTGGTTGAACAATTATTTCAAGAGGGTTTTCTTTTTTTTGTTGCAGATCAAATTCTGTTTTTTGGAGTATTTCTTTCATAAAATCTATTGCAACAATTCCTGGTTCAAAATAATTCCCCTCATAAAAATTAAGTAGTTTTTGTGCAATTTCTCTTTCTATTTTATCCCCATATTTCTTTTCCTTTAAAAAATCATAAGCATTCTTACATTGCATTTGTATTGCTGTTTTTTGTGGTCCAGAAATATTTTTCAAAGGGATTTTTCTTTCAAAAACAAATTTATAAGTTTTTCTTAAATTTTCTAAAGCCTTCTGATCCTTTGAATAATTTTCCATTATCCCCCATTATCCTTTAATATAAAATTAATTTATTCTTCGTCGACAAAATCAATCCCTAATTCTTCTGACATTGCCCTTCTATCTCTTGATTTTTGTCTTTCTTTTTTTCCTAGAATTTGCGGGCTTTGGACACCGGTTGTAATTAATAAAACCCTTAATGTGTTCCCCATATCTTCACTTAATTGAGCTCCCCAAATCATTTTTGCATTTGAGTTTATTCTTCTCCCAACAGATTCTATGACTTTTCTTGCCTCATCTAATGTTAAATCTAATCCACCGATAATATTAATTAAAGCACCACTGGCATCATTAATATCTACATCTAACAAGGGATTTTCTATTGCTTTTTCAACAGCCTCCATTGCTCGATTATCTGAATCGCTTTCTCCTACACCAATCATTGCAACCCCCCCATTTGACATGACTGCTCGAATATCTGCAAAATCTAAATTAACTAAACCTGCTTTTGTGATTAATTCTGCGATACCTTTAACAGAATTTGTAAGAATTTCATCCGCTATTTTAAATGCCGTGTGTAATGGTAAATCGGGAGCTAATTCAAGTAATTTATCATTTGGAACAACTATTAATGTATCTACAATATCTTCCATCCTTTCTAAACCATACATTGCATTTTCATATCTTTTTTGTCCCTCTATTGTAAATGGAAGCGTAACTACTCCAATTGTTAATGCACCTATTTTTTTTGCGACTTCTGCTATTACTGGTGCAGCACCTGTTCCGGTTCCCCCACCCAATCCACATGTAATAAAAACAAGATCAGATCCTTGCATTTTTAATTTAATTTCATGTTCGCTTTCCTTTGCCGCTTCTTGTCCAACTTGAGGATCGCTTCCTGCTCCAAGTCCATGGGTTAGTTCCCTTCCAAGAAGAATCTTCGAATCACAATAAGTATAAAGTAAGTCTTGAGCATCTGTATTAACTGCAATCATTTCTGCACCTTTTATCCCAATTTCTTTCATTCGACTAAGGGTATTGTTTCCACCACCACCAACTCCAAAAACTTTGATAGAAGCCCTCTGTTTAGCTATAATTTCTTCTAATTCTTTATCGATTTCTTTTCGATATTCCTCTCTAATTTCAAATCCTTCTGCCATATGGTTAGAATTAATTATTACTATTTAAAGTTTAATGTTCTAGAACACAATATTTTATTTTTATACCTTTTGTGGTGAATAATTTGAAATGATTAACAAAAAATTAAGAAAATTCTACGGAAATGCCCATTACTTCTTTTATTTTTTTAGAAAGTTCATCTATAATCTGTTTTGGATATTTCCCTTCAAGAAAAATTTTTCCCTTCTCTCCTTCAAATTCAATGGATTTTATTTTTAAGCCATATGCTTTTATGAAGGCATCTAATTTTTCCTTATTTTCAGAAATTATTCTCCTTATTATAAATGAGTAGATTATATCTTTTCCAGATAAAGGATTATTAAAATCCATCATAGCTCTTCCAGAATTTACAGATAATACTTTTGCCATCAAACCATCAACATTAACTATCATACCTGGATGGGGCATTTGTTTAAACGCGCTAATTGGGAATGTTTTAATTAAATTTGCTTGTCTTTTACCGAAAGATTGTTCTGGATTCAAACTTATTGAGTATTCCTTGCCAATTTCCTTTTCTTCTAATTCCTTATCTAAACCTTTTACAATCATTCCTTCGCCAATACAAAGTTTCATTGGTTTAAATCTTTCATTATCTTCTTTTTGAATTAATCCTTCCTTTAAGGCAACATCGCCCATGGTTGTATCAAAAATACCATCATCTTTGATCCGAGCCGTAAAATCGAATTCAATAAAATCTTTTACTTTCGTTTTCATAATTTAACAAAGAAAAAATGCTTTTAAAAAACTATGGGTCTTTGCTATATTTAAAATCCCTGATTCTTGAATCCTAAAATATATACTAGAAGATATTAATCCTTAAAAATGCAAAACCACTCTAAAAAATATGAAATGGAGAAATAAGATTGACCCAAGTTTAAGACCATATGTAGAAAGAATGATTGCAGAATCTTATTTATTTAAGGAAAGTTATGATTATGCCGAAGATAAATCTAAGGCTCAAATGTGGATTGCCATTGGTTTAATGTCCAAACAACTTCACGATATGGATATGAAATTAAACTATATCGAAAGAGCTGTTCAAGAAATCGGAAGAAAAGATATGACTAAAACGGATTTTGACCAGATAAAAAAAGATAAACAAGAAGTTGAAAGAATATTCAAAGATATTTTGGGTGGAAAACTTTCCCAAAAAAGACCTGTTTCAATGGTTTTTGAAAACCCTAAAGCAAAATCAAAAAATTCTAATAAAAAGAAATGAAAACACTTACAGATAGAATAAAATTATCTTTAGCATTTCATTTTTCGCATTTAACTTCTGAAGAAAAGCTTATTAAAAAAGAATTAAAGGAAATGCAAAAAATTGTTAATGATATGGCTTATAGGGGGAATACCTTTGCTAAAAACAGATATCTTGTTCTTCATGAAAATCTTTCTATTGATTTAAAAAAATATTCTGGGAAGTTCAAAGAAAAGTTCGAAAAGAATCTAGAGTGTGTGCAAGAGAATGAAAGAATGGCTATTGGATATGGGCTTAATTAAATAATAAAATGACAAAAAATATTTCAGACATATTATGGCATTTTCCATTAGATAAAAGTTTAACCATCATCTTTATGAATATGAAATATATTCATTCTCAAAATAAAAATGTTCCAAAACTAACGCCACAAGAAAAAGAAATTGAACAGGTTTTTAATTTGTCTGCGCAATACAATGGGAGTCCAGCAAGTTTAATGTTGCATACATCTAAACCAAAAAATATCGAATATATTGCAAACAATCTTAATTTTTTAGTTAAAAGGTATAATGGGCCAAAAAAACAAAGTTATCTTAACCGATTAGAAGAAGTTAAACAAATAAAAACAAATTATGGGCAAGAATTTGTTCTTTTTATTGCATATCATTTGTCTATTCAATTAAGACATTAAAAGGCAAGCTTTATAAATCAGGATTTTTTCTCTTTAATATGCCAATAAAGATGGTAAATGCAACAGAATTGAAGTCTGGGAGCACGGCAATTATTGACGAAGCCCCATGTACTATCAGAAGTGTTGACATTTCAAAAACTGGAAAACATGGTGCAAGTAAATGTAGATTTGAAGCAATTGGGATAATTGATGGTAAAAAAAGAGTAACAATTGCCCCAGGACATGAAAAAATATCTGTTCCATTGATTACAAAAAAGAAAGGGCAAATTCTTACAGTCAATAGAGATGCATCAACAGCAACATTGATGGATTTGGAATCATTTGAATCACTTGAAATGAGGGTCTCTGATGATGCAATTAATGATATAAATGAAAATGATCAAGTAGAATATTGGGATGTTGAAGGTCAATTTATAATCAAAAGAAAAATTTAATTTTAAAACAAATAAATTTAAATAAAAAATAAAATGGCAAAAATTGAAGCAGCACACAATCGAATTTTCAAAGGGATTTTCATATGCAAAAACTGTAGTTCAAAAGTAAAGGCAGATCCAAGAAAAGTTGCAGAAGGAAAAGTAAAATGCAGAAAATGCAAGGCAAGTTCTTTAAGGGTAAAAAGAAAGAAAACAGGAAAGCAATAAGCATAGTTATCCTATCCTAATTTAAACATATTATTCAAAAAATGTCTTTTGTTATTTACGATCTTATCTTTTTTGCACTGTTTTGCATATTAGTAGGTATTTTTCTCTTAAAAAACAAAAAAAATTTGAAAAGAGAAAGTAAGGTTTTCCTATTATATCGAACAAAAACAGGAATAAAGGCAATTAATTGGTTTAGTAAAAAATTCTCTTGGCTTTTAGATATTCTTTCACCAGTCTCTATTACATATGGTTTTGTTGCGATGTTTGCTATGATTTATTTATTAATTCAAAGCATTATCTTGATGTTTAATTCTACGATCATTACAAAAGCCCCACCCCTAATGCCTTTAATTCCTTATATGCCACAAATGTTTGATTTGCCACTCCCACCTTTTTATTTTACAACCTGGTTAATTGTTATTGCAGTTATTGCCATTGTTCATGAATTTGCACATGGGGTTTATGCTACAAGATATGGTATAAAAATAAAATCAACAGGTTTTGGTTTCTTAGGACCATTTTTAGCAGCTTTTGTTGAACCAGATGAAAAATCAATGGCTAGAAAATCAAAAAAGAAACAAATGACAATTATTTCTGCTGGAAGTTTCTCTAATTTTATATTTGCAATAATTTTCATATTATTATTACAATTATTTTTTGTTGGATTTTATGAAAAAGCTGGTGTAGATGGATATGTTTATTCATTAGAAAAATTAAATATCCCAGATATAGACAAAATTGGACCATATTCTTATTCGGAATTTATGCAATTTAATCAAACAGAAATGACTGATTTTGTGGATGGATATAATATTTTAGTATTTACCAAAAATTCAAAACAATATATGTTAAATGATCAAACAGTATTCCAATTTTCATCTATAAAAGAAAATAAAACCACCTCTATCATCTTGTTTAATGATGCCCCAGCAATAAGAGCAAATTTGAGTGGACCAATTCAATCTATAAATGGGGTTAGTGTAAATTCTATCGAAGATTTAAATAAAGAATTATCTAGCTTTAAACCATTAGAGATTATTCAAATAAAAACACTCGATAAAAACTATTCAATACAATTATCTGAAAATCCGGTAAATTCATCAGATAAAAAAGGATTTCTTGGGATCGGTTTTGTAAAATTAACAAAAACCCAAATGTTTTTCTCATCTGTTGCCTCACCATTCCTTTCACCATTTAGTTATGCTAAAGAAAAGATTCCTGGAAGTAAGGATATCCTATTATTTACAAGAGAGATATTTTTCTGGCTAATCATTGTTTTAATTTCCGTTTCATTAATGAATATGTTACCTTTGGGCATTTTAGATGGTGGAAGATTTATTTTCTTAACATTCTTTGGATTGACAAAATCTAAAAAAATTGCAGAAAAAATATATGGTTTTTTAAGTATGCTTATTCTTTTAATTTTCTTAGGTTTAATGATCGTTTGGGTTTTCAGGTTATAAACGGAAAAGATTATAATTGATTCGCCCCTATTAATTTGTTCGGGCCGATAGTTCAGCGGTAGAATTCCTCCTTCGCAAGGAAGAGATCCGAGTTCAATTCTCGGTCGGTCCATTTTAAGAATAATAACGAGAATTGAACTCGTTCCGCTAAAAAAGCAAAGCTTTTTGGCGCGCCAGAAATTTTAATTTCTGAGCGAATTCTCGGTCGGTCCATGTAGATTTAATTAATAAAAATTAAACTAATTCTGCTAAAAAGAAAGAAAAATGAAATTTTTTAATTAAAAAAATAATTT
>JAGVWO010000025.1 GCA_018304245.1 Candidatus Pacearchaeota archaeon | reverse complement strand
TCGGGCCCATAGTTCAATGGTAGAATGCGCCCCTGGCAGGGGTGTGATTCGGGTTCAAATCCCGGTGGGTCCACTTAACCATATAAATCTTTAAAAATCCTGAAAATAATATACAAATATGATGCAAAGAACACTTGTTTTAATCAAACCAGATGGTGTCCAAAGGGCATTGATTGGAAAGATCATCCAAAGATTTGAAGATGTTGGATTAAAAATTATTGGAATGAAAATGATATGGATTGATCAAAATTTTGCTGAAAAACATTATCCACTCAATGAAGAATGGGCTAAAGCAGCTTATGAAAAAACAAAAACAAGTTATGAAAAAAGTGGAAAGGAATTAAAGTATACAAATTATCTTGATCTTGGAAAAGATGTTCAATTAAAAAATATGAAATTTCTTTGTGAAAGCCCAGTTTTAGCAATGGTTCTAGAAGGAATTCATTCTATAGAATTAGTTAGAAAAATTATTGGGAGTACAGAACCAAAACAAGCACTTCCAGGAACAATTCGGGGGGATTTTTCACACATTTCTTATTTGCGCTCAGATGAAAAAGGAACAGCGGTAAGAAATCTTCTTCATGCTTCTTCAGATGCGGATGTTGCCGAAAAAGAAATTGGTTTGTGGTTTAAACCAAAAGAATTACATTCATATAAAAACGTTCATGATTTTCATGTTTTATGATTTACACAAAAACAAATAATAAAAATGCACAAAGAAAAAGATTGTATTTTCTGTAAAATTATTACTAAAGAGCTTTCTTGTTATAAAATTTATGAAGATGAAAATTTAATTGTAATTTTAGATATTAACCCTTATTCTATTGGACATACCCTTATAATTCCAAAAGAACATTTTAATTGGTTATGGGAAATTGGTTCTAAGGAATATTACGAATTAATGGGAAAAACAAAATATTTTGCGAATATTCTACAAAAAGTATTCAAAACAGAATGGGTTGAAATGGTTGTTGCCGGTATTGGGATTCAACATACACATATCCACCTTTTACCAAGACAAAAAAATGACGGATTGGGAGAACTTCCAACAAAACCTATAATTCCAAAACCAAATGATTCTGAAATGCAGAAAATCGCAGAAAACATAAGAAAGGCTTTATAAAATAACAAGATATTTCTTTTTCTATGTTAACCCCTCGAGAATATCAACAAAAGATTTTTGAAACCGCTGTTAAAAAAAACACCCTTGTGGTTTTACCAACAGGTCTAGGAAAAACACTAATTGCATTATTGCTTGCAAAAGAAAGATTGAATAAATTTCCTAATTCTAAGATTGTTTTTCTTGCACCAACCCGTCCCCTTGTTGAACAACATTTCAGCTATTTTACAAAAAATCTTGAAAAGGAAGAAGATGAAAAAGCAAAAGAGAAATGGAATACCCACATATTCACTGGAAAAATTATGCCTAAAAAAAGAAAAGAAATTTGGAAAGACGCAAACCTTATTTTTTCAACACCACAATGCATTGAAAATGATTTACAAAATGGATTGATTGATCTAAGTAATGTTTCATTGCTTATTGAAGACGAATGCCATAGGTGTCTAAAAAGCTATTCCTATGTTTATGTTGCAAAAGAATATCTTCAACAATCTAAAAATGCCAGATTGCTTGGCTTAACTGCTTCTCCAAATACCGATTTGGCTTTAATTAAACAAATTTGTGAAAATCTTGGAATAGAGGCAGTAGAAATTCGTACAAGAGAAAGCGAAGATGTTAAACAATATTTGCAAAAATTAACAAAGAATATTTATTATGTAGATTTACTTCCTGAAATGCAAGCAGTTGCTACATTATTGCATTCCCTTTATGAAAAAAAGATTGAAGAATTAAAAAATAGAAAATTATTATTTTCAAGAACAACAAAAATTATGTTATTAGAATTACAAGCAAGATTGCGGGTTGCACTTTCTACAGGTCAAAATGATTTTAATGTGCTTAGGGGAATAAGTGTGTGTGCTCAGGCAATTAAGATTGGACATGCAGTAGATTTAATTCAAACACAGGGAATTATACAAACAATTACCTATTTGCAAGATATGATTGAACAGGATAGACAGGGAAAAAGCAAAGCAGTCAAACAAATTGTTGGGAGTAGGGAATTTCAAGATTCTTTTATTATTTTAACAAAACTTATTCAAGAGGGAAAAGAACATCCAAAATTTGAAAAGCTAGTAGAAGTAATAGATGAACAGATTATAAATAAAAAAAATGCAAGAATTATCATTTTTGCCCAATATAGGGATACTGTTACAAAAATAAGAGAAATCCTAGAAAAGAAAAATTTATCCTCTGCAATATTTGTTGGACAAGCAAAGAAAAAAGGTTCTGGACTAAATCAAAAAGAACAACAAGAAATAATTGAAAATTTCAAAAAAGGAAAACTTAATGCATTGATTTCTACAAGTATTGGTGAAGAAGGTTTAGATATCCCGGAAGTTGATTTGGTTATCTTTTATGAACCAATCCCTAGTGCAATAAGAAAAATTCAAAGAACTGGAAGAACTGCCCGTCTGAATGAAGGTGAAGTTGTCTTTCTAATCACAAAAGGGACAAGAGATGAAACATATTATTGGGCAGCCCATAACAAGGAAAAGAAAATGTACTCTTCTTTAGAAAAAATAAAAGAGGGGTTAGATGGAAAACAAAAAGAATCTAAATTTAAAGAAACAAAAGAAGTAAAACAAAAAGGTCTTTCTGAATTTTAATTTAAAATTATTTTGATGAATTATAACCAACTAAAAAATGCTTTCTGGAAAATTAAAATTAAGAAAATTATAATCAAAAATAAAGGGACGGTAAAGAATACAGAACAAAAGAAAATAATTGCCACCCCAAGATCGATAATACTCACCCAAGAGATAAAAACTACAGCCTTGATTAATAAAAGTAAGCCAATTATTGTTAAAATAGGAGAAATCACAGAAATATTTATTGCAATAAAAAGTAGAAACAATGCTGCGATAAAATCGAGTAAACCTAGCAATTTAACAATCATAAAAATTTAAAAGTTAATTTTACTTAAATAATTTATGATTATTGTAGATAAAAGAGAAAAAAATTCATTGGTTATTTCTGAATTGATAAGGAGAAAAATTCCAATAGAAATAAAACAACTTGAAATTGGAGACTATATCATTGGAGACACAATCATTGAAAGAAAAACAAAAAGTGATTTTATTTCTTCTATAATTAATAAAAGACTTCTTGAACAATTAAATAACATGAAACAGTTTCCAAATAAATTGTTGGTTTTAGAAGAAGATCCAACTTGCTGTGAAAGAAATATAAATATACACCCAAATGCCATTCGTGGAATGATTCTTTCTATTTCCCTAGATTTTCACACACCAATTATCCATACAAGTGGATATAATGAAACAGTCGATTTTTTAGAAGTCTTAAATAAAAGGTATGAAAATGGGGGGAAAGAAATTTCATTAAAAATGAAGAAAAAAGCAAGAAATATGGAAGAACAGCAACAATTTATAATCGAATCTTTCCCAGGAATTGGACCAAAACTAGCTAAGCAATTACTAAAAGAAAATAAAACTGTAAAAAACATTATTAATCTAAGGGAAGATGATATTCAAAAGATAAAAAAGCTTAATAAAAAAAGAGCTAAATTAATTTATAAAATAATTAATTCTGAATATAAATAAAAAAACTAGAAAATCATTTCAATTCAAATTCTTCTATTGTTTCATAAATTGAACCCTTAGGGGTAATTTTACTTTTCTTTAATTGAAAAGATTCAACATTAAATTTTAATTTTTTAATTTCTATATTGTCTAATTGTTCCTTTAATTTTTCTTTATTTCGAATAAATTTGATTTTTGCTAAAGTCACATGAGGCGTAAATGTATCAAATTCTTTATCTTTATCAGAAACTATTCCTGCTTTATTCAACTTTTCTTCAATTAAATTTCGTAATTTTTCCAATTTAAACTGGGTATTCATCCCAATCCAAATTACCCTTGGTGCTTCTTTAGAAGGAAAATAATCTAAATCTTCTAATAAAAGCTGAAATTTTTCAAATTCAATTTCTTTTAATAAGTCCCTGATTATATGGGCCTGAGCATTTGACATTTCTCCTAAAAATTTTAATGTAACATGAATATTTTGAACCCGCACAGTATTTATTCCCGCAAATTCCTTAAGAGATGATAATTTATCCTGCAATCTAAAAATTTCCTTATTCATCTCATATGGTAAATCTATTGAAATAAAAGTTCTCATTTTTCTTTTTTATATTTAAATTATGCTAATTCTGCTAGGAATTTTGCCCCTAACTTTATACATTTATTTTCTTGATCATTTAATGAATTTATCTCATTTATATCTATTGCTTTTATATTTTTATTTGAAATAATTTTCTGAAACAAAGATAATGCTTCTCTAGATGTTAATCCACAAGGTTCTTCATAACTAGTTCCTGGGGCAAAAACCGGATCTATAATATCTATATCTAAACTTAGATATAATTGTTTAAATTTTTTCATAAAAATAAATATTTCTTTTTCAACCTTAATTTTGTTTTCACTATATTCTTTAGTTGTAAAATATTTTATTTTTAATTTTTTTATAAACTCTAATTCTGTTGGATAAATATTTCTTGGTCCAATCAAAAGAATTTGTTTAGGATTGATATTTCCTTTTTCAATCAGCCCCCTTAACCATTCTTCATGTGTTGGTTCTTTCATTGGTTCCATACAGTCTGCATGAGCATCCAAAATAATGAATCCAGAATTTTTAAAAGATTGATTAAATGCATTTGCAATTGGGAAACTAATGCTGTGATCTCCTCCAAGGAATATTGCTTTTTTTCCGTCTATTTTTTCTATTTTTAATTTAGAGAAAATCTTTTTTGACTCAGAATAGATTGTTTTGCTTCCTTGTTCAATATTTCCACTGAAAAGATTTATCATTTTTAAATCAAAAATTTCTGCAGCAGATTTTATTTCAACCCCATATTCATTTATCCAAATTTCTGGTAAAAGGGAGATTATCTTTTTAGGAGAAAATTCGCACCCCTTTGTTTTTCCCAACCCATTTACAAAAGGGACCCCTACCAATATATTTTTTATATTTGAAAATTCTGAAGAATTTTCGGCACTAGAAAAGTTATTATTTTCTGTGCATGAAATCTCGCTAGATTTCATTGCATCCCGAAAGTTTAAAGATTTCGTGATTTTGTTTTTTGTTTTAGGGAATTTCATTTTGGAAGCAAAGCAGTAAATCCATACGAATTAATCTTTGAAAATTTGGCAATATTTTTTATCTTCAATTTTGAAATTTCTTCGACATAACTATAATAATCTTCTGCTTTTGATGCAACTTCATTAAATAATAATTGTTTAGCAACAGAATCGCTTTTTTCGTTAGCTACTTCAAAAGAACCAATACATTGTTCTTTTGCTTCATTAAAATCCTTCGAATTAATATTTGCTAGTTCTTTTACCATTGTTAAAGATATTTCTTTCACTTGTCGAACTTTACTTTTTTCTGTTCCAGCATATATTAAAAGATTTCCATAACTTTTTTCTGCATCTATAAAACTTTTTACAGTATAAACTAGTCCTCTTTTTTCTCTAACTTCTTGAAATAATTTTGAACTCATACCCTCTCCAAGGATTGTATTAAATAAATCTATTGCATACTTCTCTTTAGAAGCAAGAGTTGGAACATGGATACCTAAACAAACATGTGCCTGATCTATTCCTTTTCTAAAAAATATTTTCTGATCTGCTTTTTTTTCAATTATGGGATTTCTTACAACATCTAAATTTCTTATTTTAAGATTGTTTACATATTGAACAATAGGATTTATCCTACAATTTCCAACTACGGTAATAATAAGATTTTTTGGATTGTATAATTTATGCCAGTTTATTAGATCTTCTCTTTCTAATCCATTTACTGTTTTTTCTGTACCTAATCCCCCAATGTTGAATGGTTCTTTGTAAAGTCTTTTCTTTATTTCATCTAATACAAACATTTGTGGGGCATCATGATACATCTTTATTTCTTCTAATACTACTTTTCTTTCTTTAATCATTTCTTCTTTTGCAAATCTTGGATTAAAAGCCATATCAGAAAGCACATCTAATGCAAAAATTGTATGATTAGCTGGAAGTTTTGCCCAATATGCGGTTAATTCATCTGCCGTGAACCCATTTAATATGCCCCCCCGTTTTTCTATGCTAGAACTAATCTCTTGTTGACTTCTATTAATCGATCCTTTAAACAAATTATGCTCAACAAAATGTGCCAGGCCCTTTTTAGCAAGAAATTCATGACTAGAACCTGCCTTAAGGCCAATAATAATTGTTGAAACTGGACTATTTCTCTTTTCAAATAAGATAGTTGCCCCATTTTTTAACTTAATTTTACTAAAATTTGCCGTTTTCATAAATTTAAATATATTGAAAAAGTATTTAAACCTGTATGTTCCATATTTACTAAAGAACTTTCGGGGGAAATGGAAGTTCTTTTCTTTTTTTATTTTACATTTTTTGAAAACTAATTAAATTTTGTTCAAAAAATTATATCTTATTTAATATTTTTAATTAATTTTTATAAAAACATTTAAAAATGAGTAGCAAATGCTTAAATTAAAATAAAGAGGAAATAAAAAAAATGACTGTTACTCCAGGGGGTTGTCGCGATTTAAGGCCATACATGAATGATCCTAAGGTTATGGAAGCATTTGGAAAGTTAATTAGTGGAAAATCTGGATATAAACCTGTTATCGAAAGAAGGGTAGAACCTGTTATTTGTCCAAATTGTAAGCTTAATTTGACTGGTGATGAAAAATTCTGTCCAGAATGCGGCACTAAAATAGAAAAGAAACAAGAAGAAAACCCTTGTTAGTAGAATCGAAAAGATTTTTATAATTAGAGAGTAATGTCTTTTTATGAATACCAGAATTCTTTTAAAATTATCATTTATTATTTCATTATTAGGCCTTTTTTCTTTAATTTTTCTTGTT
>JAGVWO010000024.1 GCA_018304245.1 Candidatus Pacearchaeota archaeon | reverse complement strand
ATGTAATGATGGTTTTGATAATGACGCATTGCAATTAAAAGATTGTGAACTTGCAACATTAACAAATACAAAAGATATGCCTGGTGTTGGAAGTGCAGAATATGATTGTGAAACATATTGTAGGGCAAATGTTTTGAATACAGAAGTAGGAGCAAATTGTGATAATAATAAGGATGATGATTTTGATGCAGTTATTGTTACAGGGTATTATTCTGGAACAGAAAATACTGCATTTGGTGCAGGAACAGATTGTCGTTGGTTAACATACAATCCAGATGAAGATTGTAATTTAACAACATTATCTAGTGGAAAAACATGTGAACTCGGACATGAATTAACTTGTAACGATTTATTTGATAATGATTATGATGCAGATGGAACAAGTGCAGACCATCCAAGTCCGGGTTGGACAAATCTTACTTATTTCAATACATTTGGGGTAAGTTTAATTTCTTATGCAGATTATGATGATTATGATTGTGCTACAAATTTACCATATGCTCAAAATGAAAGTCTAAATGCTAGTTGGTGTTTTGATGGAATAGACAATGATATGGATATGTATTATTGGAATGGAAGTTCTTGGATTTTGAATAGTTCAACAGGAATTGATTGTAAGGACCCAGATTGCATGGGTATAACAAATCCAAATAATACTAATCAAACATGTATGGAAAAAGAATATGATCCAGCCGATTTATTTTTCCAAGGATTAGCAATTCCTGGGATGTATTGTACAAATAGTTTTGATGATGATGCAGATAATGCTTTGGGCTGGCCATTGGGTGGAATGGATTGTAGAGACCCTGATTGTAATAAACAATTTGATATTTGTTCCCAAACATCCTGTTATAATTCTGAAGCAGCAAAATGGGATTCTTGTACAAATGGATTGGATGATGATTATGACATGCCAACATCAATAATAGATTGTAAGGACACCGATTGTTTAGGAATGATTGGAGATTTAAATGGGGCATTGTGTCAATCAACTGAAACAACATGTGATGATGGTTTTGACAATGATGCAGATAGTCAAGTAGATTGTGAAGAATCTTACTGTATTAATAAGATTGGTGGAAAAATAAATGGGATAAATATTTATTGTAGGGCAATAGAAAATTCTTCTTCAGATTGTTTTGATGGATTTGATAATGATGGAGACGGAAATATCGACTGTTATGATTCAAGTTGTAATTCTGAATGTAATTTAACCAATATAAATGGAAATAATCCAATTTCATTACCTGCATATTCTGGACAAATTACATTAAATTCAATAGATCAATCAACACAAGCAAGGATAGATCAATCTACAGAACAAGTTAGGGATGGAGAATATTATAATATTACATTTAGGGGAATTGCTGCTTCAACAAATGCACAATGGACAATCGGGACAGCAACGTCAAGATTTGAAAAAACAAATTTTGATATCCCCACGGCTGCATTAAGTGGAACAAATGCAGGAACATTTTCATTAACATCAACAGCAAATGGGTGGATTGTTCAATCAACAGCAGGACATCCTGGGGGGTATGTGGTTACGTTTAGAGTAAAGACGAATGGAACCTTTAGTTCAGCAACATACGAATTAACATATGCTGAAACAAATGGCGGATTAATTTCATTGAATAATTATCTAGATTATGAAACAAATGAAAATATTTCTCCAATTGCAAATTCTATTCAAATCATTCCAAATAGTGGAAATTTAATACAAAATGAAACAATTTACATTAGGGCAAATATTTCAGATAATTACAACTTAGGGAGATGTCATTTTGTTGTTAGTGGTGCAGAAGATATCGATTTAGGGACAAGTAATGATTGTAAGGATTCTTTTAATCCAATAAATGAAGGAATATATTACATTAATGTTACACCAATAGATTATTATGGAAATATTGGAACAGATTTACGAGAACAATATGATCTTAATTTAATGCCAAAAGCAATAAATATTACATTAGATAGGACAAATCCATTTTATAATCAATCAATAGATGTTGTTCAGATTAATGCAACCTTCGAAAAAATTTCAGGAGATACACTAGGTACATGTGAAGTAATTGCAATAAACTCTTCAAATACAGAAATAAGTTTAGGAACATTTGCAGCATCTGGAAATAATTGCCTTTCATCTAGTGTGGATATTTCTCCATTATCTAATGGGGAATACAGAGTAATTATAAGGGTAACAGAAACAACAGAAGGAGACATTATTGAGAGTGAAACAATTTCTTTATTTGCATGTTCTCAAACAACAACTGGTGTTTGTAGGTTTGCAGATTATAATTCAGATAATTTGCCAGATGTTTGCGACATAGTTAAAAATGTTACAGTCACTTTATTAAACCCATTAGACAATTTCGATACGAATGAAACAGAGATAAACTTTAGTTGTTATGCAGAAAGCAACGATTCATTGGTGAATGTAACACTATATGTTTGGAATAGTACCGGAGACGTATTTTATTCATATGTAAACCCAATTTTTGGAACAAATGATACATCAAATTGGACAACAACCCTTTCAAATGGAAATTATTCTTGGAATTGTTTAGCTTATAATAATCAAAGTCAATCTGGTTGGTCGGATGTAAATAGAACTATTACTGCAAATTATATTGTTGAATACATTGATCCGGTTGTTAGTTTGATAAGTCCAGCAGATGGTTATTCTGGAACAAGCACAACTATGACATTCATTTACCAAGTAAATGATTCAAGCAATATAGCAAATTGTAGTTTGTTTGTTGATGATATTCGAGAAGAGACAGATACAACTGTAACAAAAGGGATTAATCAACAATTTATAACCAATTTAGGAATTGGTGTTTATAATTGGAAAGTTGTTTGTTATGATGAGTTTAATAATCAAGGTAATTCTACTTCAAGACAAATAACAATAAAAACAACAACAGATAGTGGAAGTGGGGGAGTAAAATCTGGAAATCTACCAATCACACCGCCTCCTGCATTGAAAATATGTTGGCCAGAAGTAAATAATGAAACACTTAATGCAGAGATAGGCAAAAAAGATCTTGGTGTAGAACGAATAACCTTCTTTTATGGGGGCTATGCAATAAATCCATGTTTAATCGTAGAGGGGATACCAATAGAAGAAATAACCTCCAAAACAAATTATGCTTATGAAAATTCATATAAGTCTTTTAAAATAACAACAGAAGTTTTTGAAGAGAGTAAGATAAGAGATATAAAGATAGTTACCTCCTTGACTAATTCATGGTTAATTTTAAGAGATTTAAACTCTCTTAGATTAAATAGAAATACCGAAATTAAAATGGACGGATGGGAAACTTATTTTGCAAATTTAGTTAATAGAGACCCAGGATATTCTTATTTTGAAAGTGAGGTTAGGGGATTTTCAATATTTTTAAGTACTGTAAATTTGAAGGCTCCCCCAATGTGTGGGAACCACGTTTGTGAATCAGATTTGGGAGAAACACAAGAAAATTGTTGTATTGATTGCGGATGTATTGGGCAGTTCAATAGATGTTCTAAAAACCAATGTGTCGAGGATTGGACATGGTTAATTTTGTTACTCCTTATATTTTTAGCAATATTCTCTGCATATAAATTGCATAAACATATGAGAAACAAGAAAAAATTTAGCTAATTATTTATATTTTTCATTAAGTTCTTCTAAGGATTTTTCTTCCATTTCCCGAATCTTTTTTAATTCATTATATTGTTCTTGAAGCATTATTTCAATTTCATCAAAGTTTTTCGGTTGTTCTAACCAGATTTTTTCTTGTGTATCTAGATGTAACAGTGGGATAAATGCGTGTATCTTTTCTTCTTTAGATTCTCCCGAAATCATAGAGAATGTTAATTTTTGTGAATTATCTTTTCTTTTAAAAAAGAAATTTTTAACAGAATCATATAACTCAACTAATTTTTCTTTTAAATTTAATCCTTTTCTTTCTTTTGGAAAAACTGCAAAATCAATATCTGTTTGTGCCCTTTTCCATGAAATGTGTTTTTTTATTCTTCGTTGTTCTGTTTTCATAGCAGTATCTAGGGCAGACATAAGTTCTACTAATGTAACTTTCCTTGATCTTGGGAGGGGTGTTCTTGGCATAATTAATGGAAGATCGTCATCATTCCATTCAACGAGTTTTTTAATTTCAAGATCTTCCGGTCGCATCTTGGGTTTTCTATCAAACAAGATTTCATCAATACTTTGAAGATTATTCCTAAGAGATGCTGATTTTATTCTTAATAATAGGGAGGCAGCATATAATACCTTACTAGAAATAAAAAAATTCATTTCTCCTAATTCTTCCATCGATCGAATTTTTTCTATATATTTTCTCGTTAATAAAACCAAATCAACATTCATTGGATCGAGTTGTTCTGTGTTAATAAGGTCTAAAATAATCGCTTGCCAGCTCAATTCTCTTGATGTAAGCATGTCATATAATTGATCTTGACTTATTTTATACTGCTGTTCCGGAATTTCGGTGGATTTTATTTCTTTTTTTAGGTTGGCTTCTTCAAAATTCACATCAAATATCTCGTTTGTCATTTTATGGTGTTTGTTGTAATTTGTTTTTCTATTTTAAGATTTTAAAATGTTTTTAAGTGAATTAGATACTAACGGGTATGCCTTTGTATCTAACATTTTTGAATGTAATAGTTCAAAGATATTTGGACATGTTCCATTTATATAATAGTTTTTAGAATAAGGCAATAGAACATTTTGAGAAGGGGTGATTCCATCACCATCAAGATCATTTGTTTTACACCCTATTCCAATAATTGCGTAGAAATTAGTTTTATTTTTTGGAGAATATTCATTGAGGGTATTAATGAATGTGCTATTTTGTTTCATTTCATTACATTCTGTTTCTTCTCCAAACACAGAACAATAATTATCCACATCTCCAACAAGACCCTTATTTGGTGTTCCAATCATTATTAAATTGTAGATGCTGTCTTCACCATATTTTTGGATATATTTTCTTGCAACAAGACCACCCATGCTATGTGCAATAATATTTACCCTATCTTTTCCAGTACGGTATTTAATTAATTCAACCATATAATTTAATCTATCGGCATATGTTTCAATATGTTCATTAGATCGTGGAATTGTAAGCAAGGTTCCATTTTCTCCATAAACACCATAATAGTATGTTGATTTGATAATAATGGGCATACTTGAAACACCCCATTCACCTTGTTTAACCTCATTATAACTTGATGTTGGAAGGATAATTCCTGCATCAATGTATCCATTATCTTCCAAATTTTCTTCAAGACGATTTAATGATTCTAAGGAATACTCTGGAGAATTTGCACGATTAAATTCATGTCCGTGTATCAGGATTATAGGATATGTTTTTGTATCGTTATAACATGAAAAACCGGTGCAACAAGGATTACATTTTCCAAATACACAACACATCATAACAGGTTCATCTATTTCTGTTTTGATCGTTTGATTAAATGAAGAAAAAACCGGTGTGTCGACCCTGGTTAAATTGAATATTATTCTGCTTTTGTTTGTTTTATTGATACAGAAAGAATCATAAAATTCATTTATTTTATTATTTTGCTTTGAACTTAAATTAATAGCCATAATTTCTAATTCAATCGGAAAAGTTGGAATGAATTCAGTGATTGTTTCTTCCACATAATATGACAGATTTTCAATTTTTTCTAATTGAACCATATTAGTTCCATTTTTTCCAGAAAGAATAGAATCAACTATCAAATTGCAAATAGGTAAGCTATATCTGATTAATATCTCTCGTTTATAGTTGTCTTGTTCTTGATTTATTTTTAAGCTAAGATTATTGCATAGCCCTATATCTGGAGAACCATCATTTTTAATTAGAATATTTGCTTTTTCCATAAGACCATTATAATTAGAGATCAAGTTATTTAGATCGGATCTTTCCGAATTTTTATTTTTGATTTCATTATTATTAGAATTAATTAAATTAAATTGATATAATCTTGTTGTGTCTTCTTCAAATTTTTTGTTTTTTAAATAATCTGAAATATTTAGATAATCATAAATAAGATCATAGGCATTTTCAAGGGTTAATCCACCAATACTTAGATTATTTTCTATTGCATAGGTATAAGCAAATAAATTATCAGAACTTTTTTTCTTAGAATTTTCTTTTAATATCTCTCCACAAATCTTATTTAATAAAAGATCTGAAGAAATGTCTTCAATTTGTTCTTTTTCTTGACAAGAATCCTTGAGATTACATCTAAGATAATTTTCTTTATTAAGCTCAAAAGAAATTTCGGAAAGTTGTCCGGTGAATTTTGAATTTATGTTAAATTTATTCAATGTGATTAGATTCTCCATTGAATTATATGATGAGAACTTTAATTCAGAAAAAGTTGTGTAAATGGAATAAAAGTCATTTACCTCATTAAAAGAAGAATTTTTTTTATTTAATGTATTAAAAATTTCTTCTTCTTGTTTTATTTCGGTTAAAAGGAGATTGTGTTTATCTATTAGATTTAATTCAAGAGATAGGATTTCATTAGATTTATTTTCTAATTTAAATATTTGATTTATTGTTCCTATATCTAAGGTTTCAATAATTTTAGAATAATCTTCATCATACCAAAAATTAATCAAATTATCTGTGATATACTTAAATGATATAAAACCAATATTAGCTAATTCGTGTGTGGAATTTATTTTTTCATCAATAATTGTCTTATTTATTGTTTCAAATAAAATGTACTTTGTTTTTTGTATATTATAGTCTGAATTATTAAGTGAATTTAATACCTTTTCTAATGTTTCCTTGGATACATTTTGCATTTCTTTTTTTTCTAGATTAAACTCATAATTTAAAGTTATTAATGCAGTTTTTTCATACCATCTTCCATGGGTCATACAAAAAGGGGTTATAAAATTTTTACATCTCACCTTTAAATTATATAGTCTTTGACCCAACCCAAATTCTGGAGAAACAAATTCCTCGGTCAAATTAATTTTTTTATCAGGAAATAGTGAATAAAAATCAAAATTATTTTTATTTACATTAACACCCATACTCAAATCTGTGAGTGTTGTTTCACATCTAGACATGCATAGGGGGTTTGTTTTAAGGGCTATGTTAAAGGTGGTGTTTTCTTTTTCTCCCTGATATAAATAAAGAGATTTTTGCATGGGGGTAATTTTTAAACTAATATCTTCAAAAAAATATGCCAATAAAAAAATAAGGACATA
>JAGVWO010000023.1 GCA_018304245.1 Candidatus Pacearchaeota archaeon | reverse complement strand
AAAAAAGTATTCTGAAATATTTTATCTTCTTGCAATTAACCCATTTATTTTAATTTATGGAATGGGTATGGGAACAGAACTGTTTTCTTTATCCTTAATGATTTTATTTGTCTCTTTTGCATTTACCTATAAATCTTATTTTTTCATGGGATTGGCTATGTTGACTAGATATTCTAATTTTATCCTATTTCCATTAATTTTCTTATCAAATAATTGGAAAAAAATACTTATGGGGCTCTTAATAATTTTTGTGACATTCTTGCCCTGGTTTATATTTAATTATGCCAATACGGGACATGCCCTAACTAGTATTGGAGATTATTACACCTTAAACTCATTAGAACAAGCCAAGGCAACACCAGATATTGGAAAATTGGGATTACACTTATTAATCTCTCTGAATTTCCTAATTCCCTTAATTCTCTTTGGAATATTTTATTTTATCAAATATGAAAAGATTAAGAAAGATTATAAAAAACTTGGAATTATTTTAACAGTATTCTCTTTTTTAGTTTTACTTACCTACGAATTTAACCCATATAAGGATCAAAGATTTTTATTTAATCTCTTATTCCCCGCGATATATTTTTCAACGCTTGGATTTAATTATCTCCTTGAAAAAAAGAATTTGCCCTGGAAAAAAATGATCTTTGTCTTAATCTTTATTGCAATAATTGTCTCTTCAATATTTTCTTTTGCCTTTATGTCTATCGGAAACAAAGATTTTATAAGGGAAGATAATAAAATAAAAGAAATCTCTTCAAAATTAGGAGAAATAGGGAATAATTGTACAATAAGTTCGGATCTCTGGGTTTATTTTAATTGGTATGGGGAGAAAGCTCGTCCCGAACCTAAATGGAGACCAACAATCAAAGATAATTTGCCTGAAATATATTCTATGGTTGCAGAAGGATATAATGTTATTTTATTTAAAAATTCAGAAGCATATTATGTTAATATGAATTTTACTCGTAATTTAAGCCAATATATTTTTGAAAATACTGAACAATATATTTGGTTAAAAAATAATGAATCTTGTAGATTAGATGATAAAATAGAAAGTAATTATTTTGAATCTATGAAAATTGTCGGAGAATTTCCAGAAGATTTTACGGGTTGTGATGCCCTGTTTCTACGTTTTGGATTAAGAAATATTTGCAGAAAATTTAGCTTTTTATGATTTTTATAAGCTTGGTTTTTGAATAATTAATTCTATGTCATCCTTAAGTGTATAATTGTATCTATTTCCATTAATAACTAAACTTGGAACAGCCGTAATGTTATATTTTTGCATTAGAGCTTTTGTTGCAAGATTATTCGAGTTTGCATCAAAGACAAGAACAAAAACCGTTTCTTTTCCGTTTGAATCTCGTGTATCATAAACAATTTGATCTAATATTTTTCCCTGATCATCACCCCCATATATGCTCCCCTTTGGATCTTCTTTTTTATTTGTATAAAAGAATAAGATTATATCAAAATTTTTATCACATTTTTGTTTTATATTTTCAAGATTTTGTAGGGTTTTTATTTCTAATAACTCATATATCTCCTTTTTGTCCATAACCTGTTTGTCTTCTTTTCCCAATCTTCGTTCTAGTTCAGTAAGCATCTGTCCTAATTTTACTTTTTCTTCAAATAGATCCTTTATGTTTGTTAAGCAAAGATCTTCTTCTGCGAGAATGCTATCTCTCATTTCTAATGCAGTCAGATAAACTAAAAATTTTTCTTCTGTTTGTTTAAAAATATTCAACTGCTGGGTTGCGATGTAGTTTCCGAGTAATACCCCAAACAAAAAGATAAATATTGATAAAATTAAAGCAAGCGTAAATAATTTAAGATGGGTTCTTCCCTTTTTGTCTTGATTTTTGTTTACTACTTTCATTAGCCTTTTTCCGTTATTTTACCAGGTAGTTTTTAGTTTAAAAATATATTTAATTGTGGCTTCTAAACAAAATAATATTAATAGCCATCCATAAACAAAAACAAAGATTAGATAATCTGCTAATTTAACCTTCTCTCCAACCTTGTTAGCTGCATATATGAGGAAAAGAATTGATAGTAACAGGGCAAATAAACCCATAATTATTTTAGGATCAGATAAAAATAAAGAAACTGTAAAAAAATCAATATTCAATTCAAATCTTGGGATTACCCCCAATGCAAGTTCTCTGACTATGTTTGTTACCTGGAAAGAAGCAGAATATATTGCAAGTGTTGCTGCAAAAAGCATAATAAATGTTCCTAAAATTACTGTTACTGGGA
Organism: Candidatus Pacearchaeota archaeon; assembly: GCA_018304245.1. Taxonomy (GTDB): domain Archaea; phylum Nanobdellota; class Nanobdellia; order Pacearchaeales; family UBA284; genus UBA284. The sequence continues at coordinate 5,008 of JAGVWO010000023.1, read as the reverse complement.
GAAAAAATGTTCCGATTGCTCCATATTTTGGAGAAACCAAATGCCTATATTTTATAACGTCTTGATAAGTTCCATACCACCACCTCACTCTTTGTTTTTTTAAAGATTTGAAGGTTTCTGGAACATCTGTTTTAATTGGTTTATCTCTAAAAATAATTTTGTAATGGAATGAATTTACTCTTAATGCCATTTCAAAATCTTCTGTTAATGTTTTTTCATCATAATATCCTATTTTCTTGAATGCTTCTGCCTTAAATATAGTAAATGCAGGAGCAATACATACTGCATCTATTCTTCCAAGCAAATATCTATAGAAACTTGTCATTAGGTATTCAATTTTCTGCATTTTTGCTAAAAATTTCTTTTCATTTGCTGGAAGCATCCAAGTTGTTACAGCTAAGACATCTTCATGACCTAAATGGGGAACAAGTGTTTCTAATGTATCTGAAGGAAGATAAGTATCTGAATCTAATGGTGCAATTAAGCTATTCTTTAATTCATCTTTATGTTTTGAAAAAAGATATTTTAATCCAAAATTTAATACAGATGCTTTGTTTCCAGTACTTTTTTCCTTACTTATAATTAAAATTCTACGGTCTTTTGAATGATATTTCCTTGCTAAATCTCTACAAATTTCCTCTGTATTATCTGTACTGGCATCATTTACAATTAAAATAGTTATTTTTTTATCATAATTTTGAGTCATTAAGTGTTCTATGCATTTTTCTATATGACCGGCTCCATTTTTTATAGGGATTATGAAAAAAATATCCTTAGCTATATGTTTTACCATTTCTCTATCTTTTTTGAAGAAGATGATGAGTAAATAAACAAAACTAATAAAAAACCCTATAAATAAAATAGGATAAACTACCCACATTGGAATTTCTGGAAGTGGACCAAAAGCCATTAGGTTCATTTTATCTGTATATTGATAATACAAAAAAGCCTACGGCTTTTTTAAAGATATATGTAGAAAAAGGAAACAATTAAATTAAGCATTTATTGTTTGCTCCACTTTCTGTAAAAATTCTAAATCTCTTTTTTGAATAAAAGAACCCTCATAGTTTTCAGGTTTATCATTTTCAATTTTAGAAACTGCATCTGACAAAGATAACCATAAAATTTTAAATCCTTGCTCTAATTCTTCTTCTGTGTAATTTGGTGTGCCTTTTGAGATAACTTTCCCAAGATAACAATAAGATATTTGTTTTAAATTAAATTTTGAACGAAATTCAATAATTTGACCAACTTCACCAATAATTTCTATTTCACTCCCAACTTCTTCTTTAACTTCTCTAATTAGGGCTTCTACCTTATCTTCACCATCATCAATTCCCCCACCCGGAAGTTTATGGTAATTATATTTTGCAACAAATAATAGGGGGATTAAATTATTTTCATCAAAAAGAATTGCTCTTGATGCTTCCCTAAATTTTAATATCGATTCATCGTTTGGAAATTCTTTATCTTTTATTTCTTTTAAGAGTTCCATAATTGATTGAATTATCTGTTTATATAAAGATTTTTACTTGGGGTTTTCTAAGCTGCAGGCGCGAGAATCATTCGAGCGCCAGTGACTAATAGGTATGTTAGAACTAATAGGATTAATGAATGCTTTACCCCAGAACGAATTTTTCCTTCTGCAAGTTTCCCGATTGTTAATCCTGCAAAAAATGCCTGAACTAATAAAAGGATAAAAAAGGCATTTTTTATTGTCTCTGTTGAATTAGAAACACCAACTCCTGCAAACCCAAATTCTCCACCTGTTGTTGGGGAAATTGTACCTGAAATCATTGGTATAAATTTTAAATCGACAAAAAGCATGATTACTATGAATAAAAAGAATAGAATATATCCTTGGACAAGCATATTATAAACTCTGCTTTGTCTTTCTTTTTTTAGTTCTTCTAATTCTGAGATGTTTTTTGCAACGCTCCCCAGAACTGCAGATATTTCCCCTCCAGAAATCTCTGCCTGAATTATTAATTCAACTGCCCGTGCAATAACCTTATCATTTGTATCTTTTGCAAATGTTCTAAATGCAGTCTTTAAGGGGATACCAAATTCTACTTGATTTGCAAGTTTCTTTATCCCTTCACTTAAAATACCATAATTTTTCCTAGCTAAATTGATTATTCCCTTGGAGATTGGTAATCCTGTATTAACAGATTCCACAATATCTCTTACAAATTCTAAGAACATTTCTTCTTTTTTCTTCTCTTCTTTCGATTCCACAATAAGACCCAATAATGTTGGAAAAACCCCAATAAATGCCCCAATACCTAAAATGAAATAAAAAGATCTTGAACTTCTCAAAAATAATATATCTAAGATTACAACAATTCCCGCAATTATCAATGAAATTTTTTGTGTTTTATTCATTTTAATATTATAATTCTGGTTGTGTAAAATTTAAGAATAAAAGAAATAAGACGTTTAGAACAGCTATCGCACCAATACCTAACATTGCCAGATTCTGAACTGACAACCCCCCTATATTTGTTCCAATAATACTAATAACAATTAATAAAAGCATAAATAATAAGGGTGCTGCAATCAATAATGCAGTATAAACATCTGAATAAATTCCAATGGTATTTGCATATCTTTCTCTTGAAAGCCTATAATCCAACATATAATCTCTTGATTTTTCATTTAAATAAACAGAAAGATTTCCCCCAGAAGTAATATTTGTAGAGATCCCATTTAATAATTCTGCAAATCCCAAACTAGCTGTATTTTTTGCAACATTTCTTAAGGCGGTAGTTAAATCATAACCATAAAAATTAACTTGGTTGACTATTTTCTTTGATTCTTTTGAAAATGCGGGAAACTCATATGAGTTTGCCATTATTGCAAAGATTTTTGTTGGTTCTATATTACTAGAGGCTATTGCGGCAAGATTTGAAACTGCAAAAGGCAATTCATTCTCTAACATTTTTTTTGTTGTATCTGCTTTTTGACTTGGTGCCAAGATCATTAAAGCAAAAACCGTTATTGGTAAAAACATTAATAATAAAAAATTTCTTAATAAATTCTCAATACCTAAAAAGAATGAAAATGTTGCTGCAAGCACAAAAGTTGTCAATGTTAAAAATAAAGTTAGGGAAATATAGGAAATTATTCTGTAAGGAATATTTGCTTTTTTTAAATCCTTTTCAATAGACATAAATATCGATGTTTTTGCTAATGTTCCAGATAATTCTCTGAACATTTGGTTTGAAAATCTTATTAATCTTGAACTTGGTTCTAACTCTAATGGCTTATCTATATCTTTTTTTAAATTTTCAATTTTTCTCTCTTTTATTTTTTTAAGAATGTCTTTTTCAATTTTCATTTCCTGCATAAACTTTGCCTGATCTTCAGGTTTTATGAAAACTGGTCCAGATATTGTTTCGATTCTTGCCCCCTCAATCTTATTCCTTATTTGTTTGCTTTTTTCTGTATGGTCAAAAGTGGTTTTTTCAATCACTCCACCAAGAGAATTATTCAATAGGAAAAATAACTCTAAAAGAGAATTTGAAGCCTTTTCTATAAATTCTTTTTCTTGAAAATTTGATTTTCCATAACTTTCTTCTAAAAGCAAGAGTTCTTGAACTATCTTCTTTATTTTTTCAATATTTGAATTTATTATCTCTGTTTCCATCTTTTGATTGGGTATTTGATTAGGTTGTTTTAGGTTTCCCTAATGTTTGTGATATTTCCTGTTGTATTTTAGCAAGATCTTTCTTTAAAATATTAAATCTAAGATAATCATTTGAATCTTGGGCTTTCTCTAATTCTTTGAATGTTTCATCAAGACTATTTGTAAGATTTATTAACAAAATTATTTTTTCTTTTGAAATCATTTTGAATTATTAGGACCTTGTTTAGATATACTTTGTCCCAAATATTCTGAAATTACCGATTTGGGATGTTTATAATAATCATTCACAACTTTTTGGACTTTCTCATATTCGAAGATCTTTCTCTTAAATAATTCATATAATATCTTTGTCCTTATTTCAAATTCGTTTAATAATTGTTCTTTAGATAATCCATATCTTTTACAAATTTTTTCAAAAACTTTGCTTTGTGTTTTAAAATAAAAAGAATCTTCCTTAGGATCCCAACTAAAAGGTGTGTTTGTCACTGCGAGGCCGTCTGGCGTTACTTCTATAACCTCTACTATTTCTCTTAATCTTCTCGTCTCACGATTTTTTATGATTGCATGAGTCATAACTGCGACTGCATCCAAGGTATTAACCAGGGTTGGATTCAAACTAATTGGTGGTGTTTCAAGTCTCCTTATGACTGTTTCTATAGAGTCTGCATGGATGGTACTTATGCTAGGATGACCTGATGCCATCCCCTGGAACAGAACAAATGCTTCTTTTCCTCTAACTTCCCCTACAATTACATAATCTGGGTTTTGTCTAAATGATTCTTTTAATAACATAAATAAATCGATTTCTCCTGTTTTTCCCAATCCTGTTCGTGCAACACTTGGTAACCAATTCTCCCTTGGAAGATTTATTTCTCTTGTATCTTCTATAGAAACAACTCTTGCCTCTGGTGGAATAAAAAAAGCTATTGCATTTAACAAAGAAGTTTTTCCACTCCCTGTTCCACCCGTTATAAGTATATTGCATTTATATTCCATTAATATCCAAAAATATGCGAGCATTTCTGGGCTTAGGGTATTCAGACTCAATAATTGTATTGGTGTCCAAGGAATACTTGTAAATTTTCTTATAGTAAATGTTGGACCTTTGCTAGAAACATCTGCAGTATATGTTGCATTTACCCTAGAACCATCGGGCAATGTTCCATCTAATAATGGAGACGCATAACTAATATATCTCCCACATCTCTGGGCGAGTTTTTCAACAAAACTTGCTAAATCATTAACATTTTGATAAGTCAGATTTGTTTTAAGATTTCTATAAACTCTATGAACAATATAAAGTGGTGTTCCCTTTCCATTACATTCAATATCTTCTATGAAAAAATCTCTTAATAGGGG
>JAGVWO010000022.1 GCA_018304245.1 Candidatus Pacearchaeota archaeon | reverse complement strand
CTAATTATTTTATCAATACACTCTTTTTCATTTATTATTTTACTATTTAAACCATCTTCTAAATCATGGTGTCGCTGTGAGATTTCATCTGCCCAAGAAACTACTTGAGCCTCGATTGTGAAAGCAGAATTACCGATTAATCCGGCATAGCGATTATAAAAATCTAATTTTAGCCGATCATTTAGACATACTTTCATTTCATGCAATAATCCGCAATTTCGCCTTCCATTTTCCTCAATTATTTTACCGCATTGCTTCCACTCCAAATTTGTATGATGAAGAATACCCCACAAAGTATGATCGGTAAGATTTAAACCATAATATTTATTGCTATATGTTTCTAAGTCAATTAATCTTCTCACTCCCTGCCAATTATGTTTAAATCCCTTTTGTTCATCATCCATACCCTTATTAAAATCTTTGATTATAATACATCCGTTTAAAATCGAATTAAGAATGCTCTCACCTGCATGTCCAAAAGGAGTGTGTCCAATATCGTGAGCATATGCAATAGCTTCTGTAAGCTCAACATTAAGACCTATTTGTTTTGCAATGGCAATTGCGGTTTCTTTATTGTCTCCTGTAATCATTTTTACTTTTATTCCCGCAACATAACAAAGTTTTAATGCTTCTTTTATTTCTTCCCTTGGGGGATCTTCCATTCCAACTAATCCAATAAAAACAAGTTCCTCTTCAAAATGATCCATATTTATAGATTTAGTTTTTTTATAGGCGATGGCCAATGTCCTAAATGATTTAGAGGTTAATTCTTTGTTAATTTTCATAATATTCTTTCGATCCCTTTCAAGAAGAGTGAATATCCCATCATCTCTCTGAATAAATTTACAATGTTTTAATAAAATTTCTAAAGCTCCTTTTGAATAAATGTAATTTTCATTTTTTTCCCGATATAAAACAGACATTATTTTTCTTTCAGAGCTAAAGGGAATTTCTTCTTTTCTTATAAAATTTAAATCATCCCTGAATATTCCTGCTTTTGCAGATGCAATTAATAATGCAGCTTCAGTGGGGCTTCCTTTTATAAGGTATTCTCCATCTGTTTCTTTTCTTTCAATTTTAGAATCATTACATAAAACCCCTGCTTTTAAGAGAATTTTTAGAGAATTGTTTTTTTGAATATCTATTTTTTGTCCATTTGATAGAAAATCACCTGCACTTTCGTAACCTGCACCAGTTACTTCAAAAAGTTGATTGCCACATAATATTTTTTTTATTGTCATTTCACCCTTGGTTATTGTTCCAGTTTTATCAGAACATATGACTGTTGTTTCTCCTAATGTTTCAATAATTGACATCCTATTTACTATCGCATTTTTTTGAGACATATTATATGCTCCAGATGCAAGGGTTGAGATTAATACTACCGGGAACCCCTCTGGAAATGCCGAAACAGATAGTGCAATTACAACAATTAAAATTTCTATGATTATTTCTGGAGAAAGGGGAAGATTTCTTGTTAACATGACAATTCCAGTTAATATAGAAACAATAATTGCGATAGAAACCATATATTTAGTGATACTATTTACTTTTTTTTGTAATGGTAATTCTTTTTCAGCGGTTGAAATCATTCCAGCTATCTTTCCAAATTCTGTACTCATCCCAGTATGTAAAACCTTAACAATACATCTCCCATTAACAACAAGGGTTCCCATAAATATCTGGTTTTCTTTTTTATAATCCCCCTTACCCCTTAATTCAATTTTTTTAATTTCTTGAGACTCCCCCGTTAAAACTGCTTCATTAACTCTCAATTCTTTTGCTTCTAAAATAAGGCAATCTGCGGGAATTTTTTCCCCGGTTCTTAAAACAATTATGTCTCCTGGAACAATTTCTCTTGAAGGAATTTCAAGTTCCTTACCATCCCTAATAACTAAAGATATAGAAATAATCATTTTTTTTAACGCAGCTATAGCTTTTTCTGCCTTATATTCTTGAAAAAACCCAACAGTTACTACAAGGATGATGACTGCTAAAATGGTGTAAGCTGTAACAAACTTACCAACAAAAAAAGATATAAACATTGCCGCAAATAACAAATAAACTACAAAATTATTTTTAATCTGTCTTAACAGAATTTTTAAAGGAGATATGTGTAAAATCTCTTTTAGTTCATTAAACCCATAATTATCTAATCTTTTTTTTGCCTCTTTTTCGGTTAAACCTTTTAAGTTTTCCATTATATATCTAATCATAAAGAATCTTATAAATATTAGCCCGCTCATTCGAAAGCCTATAAAATTAACAAATTTTCTGGCATCGAAATTCTAATGAATTTCGAAAGCTTTAAAAATCTCCTATTTGTTGTTAATTTAGACAGTCATAATAAACAGGTCACACCCGTTCCCATCTCGAACACGGAAGTTAAGCTGTTTATGTTATGGGCACACTGACTAATCGTCGGAAAACCTATAAGCTGTCACCTTTTATTTTTTATAATTCAATATCCTATTGAACAATTACATGAAAAGACAAGATAATCAGAATATTTCTAAAAAAATTGATGGACTATTTTCTGAAATTTCTAAGGACCAAAATCAGACAAAGATTAAAAAGGCGATACAAGAAATCATAGAAATTGCTAAAAGAAACAGTTTGCCATTGCGGGAAAGAAGAAAATTGTTTTGTAGAAAATGTCTCTCTTATTTTTTTATCGGTAAAAATTGTCAAATCAAAATAAATAAGAATATTAAGGCTGTTAAATGTTTAAATTGTGGAAATATTTCTAGATTTAAATTAAAGTAAAAAATAGATAAATTAGAACTTCTTAAATTTTGAAGTTGTTTCTATAAGGTCTACGTGTCCTAAGAAAATTGCCCTACAACAATATCTATCTAATCCAAGTTCATCCATAACTTTTTTTGGATCTTCTCCCTTCTCGACCCTATCTTTAAATTTTTTCCAAAGATGGGCAATTGGTTTTCCACATGAAAAACATCTTATTGGTATTATCATTTTGAGTATTATTTTCTTTTCTTTATTTATCTGTATGATTTTTGTCTAGCTGCTCTTGCTCTTGAATCGTTTGGTTTTCTCTGTTCTTTTCTCCTTGTATCTGCAATTAATAACATCCTATCATATTGAATATATTCTTTTTTGAGTTCTGCGCTTTTTGTTTCATTTATGAAACATCTTGCAATAGCCAATCTTGCAGCCTCAACTTGTCCTTCTTGTCCACCACCTATAACTTTAACTTCAATATCATATTCTTTAGCCTTATTTCCAAGAATTTTTTCTGCTAAAATTGCTGGTTCTTGAAGAGATAACCTTTGAAATAATGGGAAAATTTCAATTGGTTTTGAATTTACAGTTATCTTTCCTGTTCCATTTTTTATTAGGGCCCTTGCTATTGCTGTTTTCCTTTTCCCTGTAATAATTGTCTTTTTTTCTATTTTCATTTTAATTTTTAAATGATTTACTTATTTCATCAAGAGTTACATAGTTCAATGGGAATTTTTGTTCTAATTTTACTGTTTCCTTTCCTTCAAATTCTTTTGGAATTCCAATATAACACATTATTCTTTTCAAAGCTTCTTGACCTGTTGTTTTTTTGAATCCAATCATCCCCCTTATTGATCTCTTGAACATTGGGATTACATCCCTACAAAAGATAGGTTTTCTTGGATTTCCTTTTCCAAGTCTTCTTTTTTGAGCATATTCTTCAATTATTAGCTTTGGTCTTCCAATAATAATTATTTTATCTGTATTTATTATTACAACATTATTTCCTTTTAATGCTTTTTTTGCTGCAAATGCCCCAAGTCTCCCAAATGGAACAAAGCTTCCATCTATAATTATCTGTTCTTTTTTTATTTGTTTATTTTCTTTTTCCATTTTTTTTATTTTTTAAATTATTAATTTAATATTTGATGGTTTTTCCTTTAATAGATCTTTTATCTTTACTAGTTTTGTTTTTCCTATTTTTTGCCTTGCATCTGCAGATATTTTAAAACAAGCTAAAGTTATTTCATGGTCTAGTGTTCCCTTTCCTAAAACCTTTCCTGGAACAAGAACAATATCTTTTGCCTTCGTTAATTTATTTAATCTGTCTAAATTTATTTCAACCAATCTTGTTTTTGGCATTGAAAGTTGATTAGTAACAGCTGTCCAAAAACCTGATTTTTGCTTTTTTAGTTCTCTGATTAGTTCTATCATTTCAGGATTTGTTTTGAATTTTGCTTTTTTTTCTATTCTTGTTTTTGTTAATTTTTTTGTCATGGTGATTATACTATCTTAAATTTTTATTTTTGTTTTTTTAATTCTTTTGAGAGTTCATCCAAATGTTCATCCAATATTTTTATGGATAAAATAAATATTTCTTCTGGGGATAATTGACCAAAACTTTCTACAAAAAATACAAAATCTTCTGTACTTGGTGTAATCTTTATTGCTTCTTTTAACTTATTACATGTCTCAATGCATGCTCCGCATAAATCGCATTTTTTTTCATCGATAACTATTTTATTGCCTTGATTTGAAATTGCTTTTCTTGGACAAATTTTTATGCATTCGCCACAGTTATTACAATCTTTAGATATTTCTGCTTTTGGATAAGAATTAAACCAAATTAATCCTGGATTAAACTTTGCATGTTCCTTACTATTTCCTAATTTTGCTTCTGCAACAAATTCTAATTCTTGATCTTGTGAAAGGAGAACTATTGGCATTTCTGGATGAATTATTTCAAAACCCTTTCCCTTTAACTCAGATGCATAAACAATACATGGTCCCTTTGCTTTTAATTTTAAACTAACAGCACATTTTAAACATCCTTTTCCATTACATGAACAATCTTCTTTCTTCGATAATGTTTTTAAATCTGCTTTTAATGGAATTAAACCTAATCTTTGTGCAATAAATTCATCATAAAGTGCAGAATCATTTTTATAAAATTCTACAGAATCAATTGCCAGGGTTTGTATCTCAAATAAATTTCTTCTTATCGAATTGGCTATGCTATTTGTTATTCCATAAATAATAAATGAAGATTTTTCTTCTGTTTTTGATAATTTTTCTATTTTCATTTTTTTTATTTGATATTTAGATTTATACTCTTCTTCCCCTCTTACCGCCCTTTACCTTTGGTCCACCCCTTGGCACTGGCGTAACATCTGTAATATTAAGAATCTTTATTCCTTCTCTTTCAAGACTTTTTATTGCTGCATTTGCACCTGGGCCCGGACTTGGAGCTAATTTCCCACCTTTTCCTCTAACCCTTACAAAAACTTGTCTAATTCCTAATTCTTTTGCTTTTTCTGCAATTTTTTTTGCTACAAACATTGCGATTGTTGGATTTGCCTTAAGTCTTGATTGTTTTGTGACTTCTCCTCCGGAAACAATTGTTATTGTACTTCCTGCAAGATCTGTTAAATGAGCAATAGTATTGTTAAATGTCGCCTTAATATAAACGATTCCAACCATTTCAAAGTTATTTTCTGACATGTTATATTTTTATTTATTAAATTATTTAATATTCTTTTTGATTTATTCTTCTTTGTTTTCTGTTTTTTGTGAGGCTTCTTGTGAAATTTCTTGAGCCATTTCCTGGATTGATTCTTTTTGTTTTTTTTGCTTTTGTGGAACAAGCCCTATTTTTTCTTCTTCATCAATTTTTAAAATATATCCTGGAATTGTTAAAATTCTTTCATTTACTTTTATTTTTCTGTGAACAATTAGTTGTCTTGCTTCTTTCGATGTTTTTGCTAATCCTTTTTTTAATACGAATGTTTGTAATCTCCGATCTAATAATCTTTCCTTTGTTAGTGCTAAAATATCATCAATAGTTGCATCTTGCTTTATCAAACCCATTCTAATTAATCTATTAAATAATTCTCCTCTTCTTTCAGGATTTAAAATTAATTTTTTTGCTTGTGACCTTATACTTGTAATTATTGCATCTGCTTTCCAAATTTCTTTTTTGTTTTTTAACCCATATTTTTGAGTTATCTCTTTTTCCTCTTGAATTCTATTCTTATCGAATGGCTTCAAGGGTCTTGAGAATTGTTTTTTTGGTCTACTTGGGTCTCCCATTTTATTTCTTTTTTGCTGGAGCTGCTTTTTGTCTTGTTACACCAACAGTTCTTCCTTTCTTTCTGAAGTGTCCCCTTGTTCTTTGTCCCCTTACAGGTTGTCCCAAGATGTGTCTTACTCCCTTATAACATTTAATTTTTTTCATTCTCCTTATATCGAATTCTCTTCGAAGATCTAATTCGGTAGTAATAAGGTGTTTTGCTACCCCGGTATCCCTATCTTTTCTTCTATTGAGCATCCATTGTGGAAGGTTCATTTCTTTCAAAAATTTTGTAATTTTTTCTAATTCCTCTTCAGATAATGAACTTACTTTTCTTTTTTTATCTAATTTTAATTCCTTACACATTGCATTAGAAATTGCCCAAGATACTCCTTTTATTTTTGTTAATCCGGAATAAACTGTTCCAGTACCGGGAACATCTGTAGAAACAATTCTTATAACTGCTTCTCTTCTATCGTGTTGTTTATCTTGTGGGGCCATTTTATAATTGTTTTATTTAACTAGATGTGAATAATCTGTATCTTACTTCTGTCGTAAGTTCTTCGATTAATCGCTTTTTGATTACTTTTTTTGGGTCAGGGATGTTTTTAAGCCTTTGCTTTATATCTTCAAAAGATACAAAAGGACTTTTTTCCCTTTCTTCAATTATTGCTTTAGTATAACTTTTTCCAAAACCTGGAAGTAATTCTAATTGGTGTATTCTTGCATTTATTGCATCTGCTTTATTAAAAAATTCAACAAATCTTTCTTCTTTTGATTCAATTAAACTGTCGGCAAATTCTTCTAATTGTAATTTTGCTGTTTCGGTTAATTTATCTCTTGTAAGTTTTCCTCTTATAAAATAAATTTTATCTCTTTTTGCTGGTCCAATATAAACTTCTTCTTTTAATTGTAATATTGATTCTCTTCTAGGAACTAATTCTAATAATGTAAAATGCTCTAATCCGAGTGCTTGTGCTATTGGCATTCTTCTTCCTTCAAATGGATATCCGTTAGGTAGGAAATCCAAAATTGTGGCTTTTTCTTCCTTTATTTGTATCATTTTTACTTTCTAAATTTTTGAACAGTTTCTAGAATTTTTGTTGTTTCTTCTTGATTTAAACTAATATCTGTTCCAGTGAAAATTTTTCTCAAATCTTCTGCATCTTCTGGCAAAACGTCGATTATTTTTGTTTTTTCATCTCTCCCAATTTTTGGAATATCTAATTTATCTAACTCTGCCCTTAATTTTTTTGCATCTTCATCTTTAATTTTAACAAATTTTTTAATGAATAGGCTTATTTTTTTGGATTTTTCTGTATCTATCTCTTTAAGAATTTCCTTAGTTTCTGCAAGAGAGATTGAACTTTTTTCTACTATCATTTTATTTTTTTATTTTTTTAATTTTTTAATTTTTTAATTTTTTAATTTATTTTGTATCTTTTTTAAATGAACCGGATTTATTGCGAGTGTTTTCTTTTTATCTTGATCAAAAAATTCTACAACATAGGCTTTCCCTTGTTTTATTAATACCTTTCCAGTTAATCCATGAAATCTTTTTGGAAAACATGGTTTTGAACTCAAATCTCTGACTAATGCAACACTATCTCCTTCATTGATTATTGGAAAATGTTTAGCTAAATTCTTTTTTCTTTTATCTCTTGCTGTTTTTCCTTTTTTTGGCATTTTTTATTTTTGCTTTATTTTTTATGTTTATCCTTACGTAAATGTTCTAGTTCACTTGTAAGCTTATGCATTACCCCATCCAAGGCCTTATATAGGTTTTTATCGGAG
>JAGVWO010000021.1 GCA_018304245.1 Candidatus Pacearchaeota archaeon | reverse complement strand
TAAATATCACTTCAACAAGCCCAATTGGAACAGTTGAATCATGTTCTACTTTATGGAATGTTACATTATCTGCAAAAACAGATGGTGGAAGCGAAGAGGGAATTGCAACTTGTTATTATAATGGTGGTTCTGGAATATTGGAGCAATTTGATTATACAAATTCACAAACACATTCAAGTAAATTAATTCTCCCAGCAGGAAGTTATAATTATCCAATAATTTGTATTGATGAATCTGGAAATGCTGACCAAAAAACAATTAATTTTGATATTATTTCAAATTTAAAGCCACCACAAATAACCCGAATATATAATAGTGGAAATGAACTAGTTATTCAAACAAGCAAAGATGCAAAATGTTATTACAGCAAAACCACACCGGATTTTACATATACTGACGCAGGAGTTATTCCATTTTTAAGTAATGATAATTTAGTTCATAAAACTGGTTGGATAAATGAAGTCTATTATGTTAAATGCCAAGATCTTTGTGGAAATGGTGCTAAAACCCAAGATATTCCAACAACCATTTATCCCCAAGATTTTGGATAGTTTTATTGTCGCACATGATACTAAATGGCGAATAATAAGAATATGTCAATTAAATATCGCTTTGTCTATTTGTTTGCATTTAGCATTCAGGCAAACTCGATAAATTCAACCAACATAATATTAAAACATCGTCGATAAAAATAAGATAACATTTAAAAATACAGAATATTACATATAATAATAAAAGATGGTAAAAAAATTCGGTAAATTAGGTGTATTTGATTCAATCAGAGAAGCTTTTAAGAAATGGGCAGCTAATTTTATTATAGTAATGCCTTTTGTCTTTAATTTTTTGATTACAATCGCTATTGGCGGAGCAGCAATTATTGGAGCAATTGCAGTTTTCTTTGGTGTTTATGCTACTAGTTTAACTTTAACCACCTTGCAACAAATGACTGAAACAGAAATGGTAACTGCCCTTGCGAATGCATTGACCCCTGGAGCAATGGCATTTGTTGGTTTAGCTATATTTTTATTAATATTAATCTTCACAATAATACAATCTTTCTTTGAATCAGGAGCAATTGGTATGTCTATGGATCTTGGAAATGGAAGAAAAACATCTCTTAAAACAATGTGGAAAACTGGGAAAAAATTCTGGCTTAGATCCTCTTTATTAAAAATAATCTTTGGATTCCTTATATTGATTTTCTCTTTAATATTTTTTATTCCATTTGTATTGACTGAGAATGTTTTTTGGATTATTTTATTATTTATTATGATAATCCCAGCAATATTTTTCCTTATTATGTTTTCATTTGCACAATACCTTTTGATTATTAATGATCTTGATGTTTTCAAATCAATAAAGGCAAGTTGGAAATTTGTTGGAAGAAGATACTGGAGGGTTTGGGGTCTTGTTTTAATGATTGGATTAATTTCACTTGTTGCAGGATTTATCCCATACGTTAGTTATGTTCTTGCAATCTTGTTAACTGCACCTATTCAGGCATTATCATATGTTATTTACGCCTTAAATAATTCCTAAAGGTTTAGAAGATTTATTGTCGGAAAAATAAAGAAAGAAATAATATTTAAATACTGATACTTAATAAGATTAAAGGAGATAAAAAAGATGGCGATTGAAATTATTACTAATTTTTTCCATAGAATATTTAACAATTTATTTAATTATAAAAAGCATGTAAAACTTGGTTTCTATGGTCCACCAAATGCGGGAAAAACAACTCTCGCAAATAGAATTGCTAAAGATTGGACAGGTGAAGAAATTGGAACAGTCTCAAAAGTTCCACATGAAACTAGAGAAATTCAATTTAAAGAAAAGGTTGACATTAAATTTGACAGTAAAAAAGCAACATTTAAGCTGATAGATACTCCTGGAATAGCAACCAAAATAGATTATGAAGACTTCTTACATTTTGGATTGAGTACAAAAGAAGCTAAGAAAAGATCAAAAGAGGCCACGCGGGGTGTTATTGAATCAATTAAATGGCTTGATGATATGGATGCTGTGGTAATTGTTATAGATAGCCATGAAAACCCCTACAATCAAGTCAATGTAACTATTATAGGGAATCTTGTAGCCAGAAAAATACCTGTTTTAATAGTCGGGAATAAGGTAGATTTAAAGGGTGCTGATTTAAAGAAAATAGACTCTGCATTTCCAGAATATGATGTTGTTGGAATTAGTGCAAAAACAGGTAAAAATATGGAAGAATTCTATGAAGCTTTATTCAATTTAATTAAAAAAGTAAAATAAAAAAGAAAATGAATGATTTAACGATACAATTTATCCCGTATAGTGAGTTGGCATATTTAACACCATATAGAAGGGTAAAAAAACTTCTTGAATTAGTAAGTGAAAATAAGATTCTTATCATTCAGGGAAAATTAGCTCCAGAAGAGGAAGCTGATTTGATTCAGGAAACAATGAAACAAATAAGAGAAAGTAAATCAAGGAAAAAGTTCAAGGGGATAGAGATTGCCACGATTTCTCCAAAATCTAAAGACCTAAGTATTATGCAAAATATAACAGAAAAACTTGCAACAACTTTCTTTGGTGGTAGAGATATGATAACCATCATTGGTCCTGCAACTGTTGTTAAAGATATAAGGAAAGATCCTTCTAAGATTGAACTATATTTGAGAAAATAAAAAGATCGAGAGTTTACCAGTGATATGTTCTTCCGATAAAATCTAAATCCATTCTTTGTGTTAATCTTTTTTTGCTTTTCTCTCTGCATTCATCATCTGAAAGGTTGATGCAAGATCTATAATATATTTTCCTTCGCTGACCTTGTATATAATTGGTTTTCTTTTGAATAAACTAACTAAATCTATTTCAAATTTACCTGGTTTTTTAACCCTTACAGATTCTAAATCAAGAATAATTGGTCCATCTTCAATATGTGGCCCCACTACTTCTTCTATGTCTTTAACAATTTCTTCTCTTTCTTGTCTTGTAAGTTGTTCGGCCTCTTGTCTTAATTTAAGATCTTCTTCTTTAAAGAAAAAGAAAAAATGACTGCTACAACTACTGCAACCCTTAAGAAGTTCTTGTGCAGTATTTTCATAAATCTTTCCACATTTAACACATTGGTGTGGCATATTATTATAAAGAGCTTTATTTTATAAATATTTGCTAGAATTTTAATACATAAATATTTATTAATAATTCTTATCTAAGAGAAATATGTCAAAAAGTAATATGCAAAAAATATTAGAAAATAGAGATAAGAACGGAAATAAAAACCCATTCAATAGAGGTACAAATCCAAATTATGGAAAAGGAAGATTCAGTTATAACCAACAAGCCAACAATATTCAGAAAAAAATGCCTTCAAACAAGGCCTCTTATTTTAAGTACAATCCAATAAAAGACTATGGTTTAAAGTTTAATCACAACCATAATATATTCTGTTTAGAGGAAAGAATAAATTTCTAAATTGAATCATTAACCCATATAGCTTAATTTCTTCTCGTCTTTTTTGACTTGTGCTTCGGCAACCTTAGAAAATATGCTTTTAATTTTTTCTTCAAATTCTTTTGCCTTCTGTGCAAGAGGTTTTGTATCGATGTTTAATCCGAGATATGTGTTAAGGATTTCTATCATTTTTCCAGCAGCTTGATTATCGGGAAGATTTGAAGAAGCTTCTACAAAAAAAGAAGTCAAAGGCATTTCTTTTGCCTTCATTAATAGTGCTCCTGTAACTCCAATAATTATTCCTTCATCCAAGAGAGTCATCTTTTTTGTTTTTAATAAAGCTGTTTTTGCTTCATTATTAGAATAAAAGAAAACTTTTGGATTTTGTATAGCCATATTTGCACTTACTCCTTCTAATCCAATTATCTCTTTTGCTTTAAGTTCTCTAGCCATTTCTAAAATAGTATCTGCAATATCCCATTCTAATCCATCTATATTTGTTACTGCTTGTAAAATTAGAATATTTGTTTTTGGATCGTGAAAAATCTCTAAAGGGTATATTACTTGAGATTTATGAATTGCCGCAATTGGAGAAATTTTATCACTGGTTATTCTGCCGATTGGTTTTGCATTAAGGTGTTTAATAAGATATTCTGTGACAATTGTGCTTACAAAACCAAACCCTGGAAATCCCTCTATAATTATTGGTTTTGTTGGTCTTTTATCTAGTTCAAGTTTAAGCATTTTCACCTCTATTTTTTACATTAGTGTCAGTCTGTTAAGATTTATAAATATTCTTACCTTTAATAAAATAATTAGAATGAACAAAACATCAAAAAAAGAGGGTTTTTTTTGTGTCCAGAAAACACTATGGTTTTCTCGGAGAGGAATGGACGCTGTTATCGCAACTGTTTTGTTAATTGCAATAACAATTGCCTTGATTGCAGCAGTCTACTTATTCGTTGTTCCATGGTTACAAGACATAATGGGTGAATCAAAATCTTGCTTTGATGCAAGAATTGATATAAAAGATATTTGTCTTGAAACTGCAAGACCATATAAATTTGCAGTTGCAAGCGATGGACATTATAATGGTTCTATTTCTGAAAGTAATTGGACTAACCTTGCTTCTTGGATTGATCAGACCCAAAATTTAGATAGATTATTTTTAAATGGAGATTTAACAGATGCTGATGGAATTTATCCAGAATATTTTTCTTGGGTTAAGGATTTTTTGGACAATAATATCTCCACCCCATATAGTGTTGTGAGGGGTAACCACGATGGTCCTGAAAAGAATTTTGCACAGGTTTTTAATTTAACAGATAATAACTATTCATTTGATGAAAAGGGCTATCATTTCATAATATTAAATGTATTACCTGGGCAATGTGTTCCAAACTTAAATTGGCTTGAACAAGATTTAAATCAGAATATAAATAAACCAACTTTTATCTTTTCGCATATTGACCAGGTTAATTTTAGTTCTTATCAAGGGATAGTTTATCCAGGGTCCTTTTATGGATTTAATTGTATTCCCTTTCAGCAAATAATAAAAAATCACACAAATGTTATCGGAGTATTTTATGGGCATGAACATACAGCAAGAACTTGTGTTTTTGCAAATGAAACAGACCAATGTTATACGGGGGGTTTTGGTTCATGGTGGCCACCAATACTAGAATACAAAAAAGGTTATCGTATTGTTGAAATTTTCCCTAACGGAACGATTTATACAGCATATAAAAATTCAACAAATATTTTTAATGAAGGTAATTTTCAAAGTAACCGAATTAATCAATTTTCTACTGTTAAAATAAGGCTTTCCAGGGGTCAGGGAAATTTCAATTTATCGAAGGTTGTTGTTGCATTAAACAATCAAAGTGGAACATTTGTAAAAGAGATAGAACTTACACTCAATGCATATGAAGAAAAAGAGATTTTCGTTAGAGGGATAAATATCAATAATGTAAAAATTGCCCCAATAATAATGGATGGAAACAAAAAGCATACTTGTGATTTTGCCCAGGAGATTATTGTTAAACCTTGCTCTTAATTTTTTATCTTAAGATATATTTTTAAAATCATTATTCCTAATTTAAACATGGACTACGAAAAAAATATAAAAGAGGCGCTTTCAAAAGTTCTTGGTAAAAAAGAAGAAATTTTATTGGAAAAACCAAAAAATTTAGAGTTTGGTGATTATGCTTTTCCTTGTTTTTCATTGGCTGGAACCTATAAAAAAAATCCTAGTCAAATTGCCCTGGAAATTTCTGAAAAATTAAATAAAACAAAAATCAAGGGTGTTTCTAAGATAAATCCTGCTGGACCATACATTAACTTTATTGTAAATAAGGAAAATTTAACAAATGAAATTATCTCTGAAATTTTTTCTAAAAAAACAAAGATTGTGAGTAAGAATAAAAAATCAAAAGAAAAAGTCATGATTGAATTTTCTCAAGCAAATACACACAAGGCATTTCATGTTGGTCATATTCGTGGAACATCTATGGGAGAAAGCCTTGCACGAATAATGGAAAACCAAGGAATTGCTGTTATCCGAGCAAATTATCAAGGAGATACTGGAATGCATGTTGCAAAATGGCTTTGGTGTTATCTAAAATATCATAAAAAAGAGAAATTAAAAAATGATGAATCTTGGATTGCAAACATTTATGTTGATGCAGTTAAAAAATTAGCAGGGGATGAAACCGGAGAATTACAAAAAGAAGTAAATGAGATAAATCTTAAATTAGAATCAAAGAAAGATAAAAAATTAAATGAATTATGGAAAAAAACAAGACTCATTTCATTGCAAGCATTAGAAAAAATATACAAAGAACTTAACACAAAATTTAATGTTTATTTCTTTGAAAATCAAGTCGAAAAAGAAGGAAAGGATATTGCAAAAATGCTTGTTACAAAAAATATTGCAAAAATAGACGATAAAGCGACAATTATTGATTTAAAAGAACAAGGCCTAGGTGTTTGGATATTGTTAAGAGGTGATGGGAGTGTACTTTATTCTGCAAAAGACCTTGTTTTAGCTATGAAAAAATTTGAAAAATATAAAGTAGACAAATCGATTTATGTTGTAGCGGATGAACAAAAATTACATTTTCAACAATTATTCAAAACATTGGAATTAATGAAATTTAAAGATATTAAAAAATGCAAGCATCTTGAATTTGGTTTAGTTCGACTCCCAGAAGGAAAAATGTCTTCTAGAACCGGCGACAATATCCTTTATTCAAATTTCAAAAAAGAAATAGTCGAATACGCTAAAGAAGAAATTAAAAAAAGAGATTCAAAGATAGGTGAAAAAGAACTTGAAAAAAGAGCGATCGTTATCGCGATTGCTGCAATTAAATATTCTATGTTAAAACAAGATCCACAAAAAGTAATTGTCTTTGATAAAGAAGAATCTCTTAATTTTGAAGGAAACACAGGCCCATATTTACTTTATAGTTATGCACGAGCATCTAGTATAATCAAAAAGGCGAAAATCAAGATAAATCTGAAGATAAAATTAGAAAAACTGGAAGATAAAGAGATTAATTTGATTAAAAAACTTGGAGAATTCAAAGAAGTTACAGAACAGGCATATAAGAATCTTGATCCAAGTACAATTGCAAATTATTCATTTGAATTATCTCAATCATTTAATGAATTTTATCATTTCTATCCGGTATTGACTGCAGAAGATAAAATAAAACAACAACGACTTGCAATTGTCGAGGCATTTAGAACTGTTTTAAAACAATCCCTCGGTCTTTTAGGAATTGATGTTTTAGAAGAAATGTAATTATTCTTTAATTTTAAATCCATCATCGTTGGGCATTAATGTAGGAACACCATAATAATGACTAAAATTATGAACCGTATCTTTAAGAGATTTTACTATTCTTTTATGTCTTGAACTTTTGTTTATGTCATAAAAACCAAAAATATCTGTTGCAAGAACAAGCCTAATTTTATCATCCCTATAATCTATTTCAGCCACCATTCTTCCATCTACCCCCTTATGTGCAATATATGTCTTGTCTTTATTTTTATTAGTTATTTTCTCGAGTTTTGGTTCATAAAATCTACGGGTTTCTGCTAGATATCTTAGAACATGACTTATCTCTTCTTCTAATTTGAATTTTATGTGCCCGTTAACCATAGATATTTACCTTTTTTCAATTTATAAGTATTATTGTATTTAGATAGGTAATATCAATTCATTAGATTTTTAGAAGAAATGTAAATTAATTACTAGGTAAGTTTTTTGTCTAAAGTCATTTTTTGTTTATAAAAAATATTACATATCTGTGCTATATCATCCCCATTAGCCCCTTCTAAATAATAAAAATCTGCTCTAACTTCTTCAGTTTTACATCCATTGAGAGTTTCTAAAAGATATACTTTTCCTCCAGGAATTGAAGGAGAATAAGTTTTGTTAATACCATACATTTGTTACCATTTATCAGTTTATAAGGTTTTTGGTAAACCGAATATCCATATGTTTTTATAGGTCTTTTTTGTGTGTTTTCTATGGTTCAAAAGATCATTTATCTTGAGAGTTATGGTTGCTCGGCTAATCAGAACAATGCTGAGATCATTGCAGGAATTCTTGAAAAATCAGGATATATCATTGTAAAAAATCCGGAAATAAAGTCAGATATTGCAATAATTAATACGTGCATTGTAAAAGGACCAACAATGCAACGAATGATTTTTAGAATAAAAGAATTAGCTAAAAAACATGCAAAGATAATTGTTATTGGTTGTTTTGTTGATTATGCTGATGAAAGAATAAAAAAACTTGTTAAGGAGAGCAATAAAAAATGCCTTTTGTCCATGGTTTCTGTTAAACAAATTGGAAATATTCGAAAAGCCGTAAATGATTTGCTAAACGGAAAAGAAAATATTTTTATCGAGAGAAAAAATACTGAAAAAACAAATAAAAACAGGGAATTGAAATTAAACAAACCAAAACAAAATTCTAATAAAATAATCGGAATAACACAAATAAGTGAGGGGTGTGTTGGAAATTGTGCTTATTGTGCAGTTAAACTTGCAAAAGGAGATTTATTCTCATATCCAAGAAAAGAAATTCTTGAAAATATTGAAAAAGATTTAAAGAGCGGAGCAAAAGAAATCTGGATTACTAGTCAGGATAATGCAATTTATGGATTAGACAAGGGAAAATTTGAATTGCCTTTGCTTTTGCGAGATATTTTAAAACTAAAACATAGATTTGTAATAAGATTGGGTATGATGAATCCATCTTCTCTTAAAGAAATTCTCCCCGAAATGATTGAAATCTATAAGGATAAAAAAATGCTTAAATTTATCCATATTCCTGTACAAAGCGGAAGCGATAATGTTCTTAGGGAAATGAACAGGCCCTACAAAGTAAGGGGATTTGTGGATATTATAGATAAATTTAGAAAAGAAGTTCCAGATATTCTTATTTCAACAGACATTATTATTGGTTATCCTACTGAAACACAAGGAGATTTTCAAAAAACTCTTGATTTGATTAGATTAATTCAACCAAATGTTGTTAATCTTTCTAGGTTTTGGCCAATGCCTAAAACAAAAGCAGCGGAATTAGATCAATTAGATCCTGATATTTTATTTGGCCGAAGTATAATTCTTAAAGAACTTTGTAATAAAATTGCTCTTGAAAAAAATATAAATTATCTTGGCAAAGAAATTGAGATTCTTATTGATGAAAAAAATAAAAGGGGCAATTTAATTGGCAGAAATGATAATTATAAACAAATTTTACTTCCATTGAATGAAAAACGTGTTAAAATTGGAGACAAAATTAAAGTAAAAATTGTTGGTGTTTCAATTGGAGAATTGAAGGGAAAAGTTATTGATTAGAATTATTCTTCTTTTTTTACGGACCTTGTATAACGAAGATATTCTTTTTCCTTTGTATCTATTTCCCTACTTAAGACTTCAATATATGGGGAATGTCTAGAACAAACATTCTTAGTTAATTCTTCGTAAGAAATTAATTTGTCCCCATGAATTTGACCATCTTTTGGAAGATTATTTAATTCAATAAATTGTCTTGCTTCTATAATTGCTAATTTTCTTATTAAACTACTTAAGGAAGAATTTTTAATTTCTTGACTAAATTCTTCTAATCTTTTTACCATATAATTTCTTAGATTTTCATCTTTAAAAGCATTATTGGATTCTAGAATATACTTCAAAATTTATATTAAAATTAAAAAGAATAAAAATTAGACAGAAATAAATAAAAAAAGAAAAAATATCTTTGCCTCTTTTTTGTATTGAGCAAATCTTAAAATTTACTTAAGATTAAGTTTATTCAAAGGAGTCATATTATTCCAGCTTTCTTCAAACAAATTGTGCATTGCTTGTGCAAAATATGGACTATTTGCCCAAATACCAACATCATAGCTTGGATGGACATCTTCATCATCTAAAACCATAAACATCATCTCCTTACCATCTGCTAATGCAAATCGTGCCTTAAATTTCCCTGATCTGATATCTGCATATTTAGAAAGCTCTTTTGCTACAGCATAATTCTTTGATGTTATTGGTGCTGCAATTCTTACATTTACTCCTCTTTTTTTAGCTTTTTCTAAGCTTGCCTTAAGGTGTTCATATTTTCTTGTTAAACCTTCTGAAGTTGTAACAATTGTTGCGTGTTTTTGTGCATTTCTCAACATCATGTCAAGATGATTGTAGACGTTTTGTCTTCCTTTTAATGCACCACTTAAGTCTGATGGCTCAATATATTTTATTCCATTATCGTAAAGCCCATCTAATTCATTTAAGATATCAGAACCCTTTAGTTCATCAAGTCTTTTATTTGTATCTTGAGCTTCCCTTACGGTGTTTTTCTTTACTCTTTCAATTACTTCTGTTGGTTTTAATGCAACAAATTTTATAGGTTTTCCCAGTTTTAACACAACAAAACCTTTTTTTTCTAGAGATTCAAGAATGTCATATGTTCTAGATCTTGGAACATCTCCGATATTACTTAATTCTCCTGCTGTAGAAACACCCCTCGATAAAAGAGCACCCCAGACTTTTACTTCATATTGGTTTAAACCAAATATTTTTCTCAATCTGCCCAAAAATTCTTCTTTTAAGATCATTTTTTTGAATATAAACGGACAATTATTACGATTTATGTGTAGTAAATCTGTTGTAATTAGTTTGGAGTAGTATTTAAATCTTTTTGTGTTTTATTGATGGTAATTTAAGACTATAATAAATTATTTAGGATTACAAAATATTAAACAAAATTTCGAATTTTTTGCCTTTTATGTCCTTAATAGATTGAATATTGTAATTCTTTCTAGTTTTAGCATCTATTTTTTCAGTATCAGCAGTTGAGAATTTTATTGAATTAACTTTTTCTATTAATTCATTCTTGTTTTTTTCTATCCCCATCTTAAGCTCTTTTGGAATTCCAATAAGTAATTCTATTTTTTGTTCTTTTACTAGTGAATTATTCTTTCTTTCTGCTTGAATTGCTCTTGTAAGTTCTCTTGTGAATCCCTCTGCTTCTAATTCTGGAGTTAATTTGGTATCTAATTCAACATTAATTTCTTTCATTCCAGCTTTTGTTGTTATTTCTACTTTTTTGACATTAAGTTGTCTCTGAATTATTTCTTCAAAAGATTTATCTATTTTTTCATTTGTACTAATTGTTGCCTTTGCTAATGGCCATTTTAATCCAATTTTTGCTTTATCTCTTTCTGCTAATCCTACAACAACAATATCAAAAACATTTTGCATATCTAATTCTAATTTTTCATCTATCTGTTTTTGATCAGGTTTTGGCCATTCACATAGGTGAACAGATTCTTCTTCGACTATTTTCTTTTGCCTTAAACTTTGCCAGATATTGTCTGTTACAAAAGGCATTATTGGTGCACAGAGTTTTATTAATTCTAAATAGACTTTTCTTAAAACATATTTTGCTTCTTGATCATCTTCTGCAATTCTGTCTCTTACTAATTGAATATAACCTCTACTTAAATTATTCAACCAAAAATCTTGAAGTGCTTTTGTGGCAAGATGTGGGTGTAAATCATCTAATTCTGCAGTCACTTTTTTAATCAAAGAATTTAATTTTGATAAAATCCATTTATCTTCTACATTCGTTAATTTATTTAATTTCATCTCTTTTTCTTTTGAGCCCTCTATTAATTTACTTAAATTATATAAAATATTAATATTATTTTGTGGTTCTTTTAAAACATTAAATCCAAATTTTAATTCCTGTGTTGGGTCTTGGGTAGAATATACTAATCTCAATGAATCTGCTCCAACTTTTGCAACAGCGTCGTCAAACCAGATTGCATTTCCTTTACTTTTATGCATCTCTTCCCCTTTCTCATCTTTCAATGTTTCATATCCTAAAATAGATTTGAATGGTGCTTTTCCAGTAAGCATAATTCCTGCCCACATTATTGCATTAAACCATCCTCTAAATTGTCCTGGCATATTTTCACAAATAAATTCTGCAGGATACCATTCTTGCCAATATTTTTTATCAGTTAGGTAATTTAATGTAGAAAACATTACAATACCTGCATCTAACCATGCATCTCCAACATCAAGAACCCTAGATGTTTCTTTTTTACATTTTGAACATTTTATTTTAATCTCATCAATCCAGGGCCTATGTAATTCTGGAAGTTTATCAACTAATTTTTTGTCTATTGCTTTTTCTTTTAATTCTTCTAAACTTCCGATAACTTCAATATTACCACAAGAACATTCCCATATTGGTAATGGAAGACCCCAATATCTTTTTCTGGATATTAACCAATCACCCATATTGTTAAACCAGTCTTCTTGTCTTGTTTTTCCATATTCTGGGAACCATTTTATTTTTTTATTTTCTTTAATTAAATTTTGTCTTATTTCATTAGAACATTTAATATACCATTCATCAACTAATCTAAAAACAAGTTCTTCTCCACATCTCCAACAATGAGGATATCTATGTCTGTAAGGTTCAATCTTGTATGCAAATCCTCTTTCTTCTAAATCTCTAAGAACTTCTTTGTTAACATGATCGTATTTTTTTCCGGAAAAATCTCCAAATCCATTCATGAATATTGCTTCTTCATTTAATGGTGAAATTTTTGGAAGTTTTAATTTCATTCCAAGATCGTAATCTTCTGCACCACAGCCCGGGGCAATGTGAACTATTCCTGTTCCTTCTTCTCCCGATGCCAATTCCCATGTAACGACCTTGTGTTTTGTTTTTGTTTTAGTTTGTTCTTCTAAATTTTCATAAGGCATCTCATATTCTATACCTTCAAGTTCTTTTCCTGTTTTATTTGCAACAATATTACATTCTCCTTTTAATTCAGATAACCTAGATTCAGCCATCCAATAATATTTTTCATCATTTTCTACCTTAACATAATTCAAATTTTCATTGACTGCAATAGCCACGTTTGCAGGAACTGTCCAGGGGGTTGTTGTAAAGATTAAGAAATAGGTATTTTCCTCTTCTTTAACAGGAAATCTCATAAATAAGGCCTTGTGGGAAACTTCTTTGTAACCTTCTGTAGCAATATCGTGTTTCGAACTAGCTGTCCCACATCTCCAACACCATGGAACTGCATCTTTCCCTTTGTAAAGCCATCCTTTGTTGAAATATTCTTTTAATAAATGCCAATTATGAAGATTGTTATTATCGGTCATCGTGTAATAAGAATTGTCCCAATTCATCCACTGACCTAGTTTAATTGATTGTTCTGTTTGTATTTTTGTGAATTTTTCTATTCTTTTTCTACATGCTTGAACAAACTTAAGAATTCCAAATTTTTCAATGTCTTTTTTACTTTTTAATCCAAGCTCTTTTTCTTCTTCTCTTTCAATCCATAAACCTTGGCAATCGAAACCATTTTGATATCTTTGATCAAATCCCTGCATTGCCTTAAATCTCTGGAATAAGTCCTTGTATGTTCTCCCCCATGCATGATGAACACCCATTGGGTTGTTGGCTGTTATCGGACCATCAATAAAACTCCATTTCATCTTCCCTTTGTTTTTTTTCTGGAGTTTCTCAAATATCTTATTCTTTTCCCAAAATTCAAGTGTTTCTTTCTCTATCTCTGTGAAGTTATACATATAGAATAAATACAAGAAATTGTTTAAAAAGCTTTCTTAGAAGCAATATAAAATTAAAAATAAAAAAATTAAAAATAAAAAATTAGTTTAGAAAAAATTTACCAGTCGTCATCACCTATCTCGTCTTCTTCAGGATCATCATCGTTCCAGTCATCATCTTCATCATCAGCTACAACTGGTTTTTTTACTGCGAGTTTTGGTTCTTCTTTTTTGATTTCTTCTTCTAAATCTTCGTCTTCATCTTCAAATTCATCTTCGTCTAAAATTTCGTCTTTTGCCATTTAAATCTCCATTTATTTATTAAATTTAGAGGACAAATATTAAATTTATCTTTTTGTTTAGTTTTGGCCTTATTTGGCAGCTGCTCTTCTTTGTTTTCTCTTTCTCTTTTCTCTTCTAATTCTTTTTCTCTGCCATTTCCACCGCATCTGGCCTTTCTTTTTCCATCTTCTTGAACTTCTTTTCATTTTTTCTATTCCCCACTTATTTTGCTTTCTTTATTTGAGATATCATCTCTGAATTTAATTCTTGAATTTTCTCAATTGTAGCAAGCAATACTTTTTTTGCATCTTTACCTTTTGTGTGCAAAACAAGAATTGGGTTTTTGGATGGATGGTCTCTCTTCCAAGCAGACAGGGTTACGCTTTCATCTTTCCAAAGCATATCTCTTAAAAGTTCTGCAACTGTAAGATTATCCAACTCTACTTCGAGTTTATCTTTTTCAGATACTAGAAAATTAATTTCCATATTTTAGTATAAAAAGGGCTGTTTTTAAACCTTTTCTTATTGTTTAGTTTCCTTCTCCTCTTCTTTTATTTCTTCTATTTCATTCTCGAGATAATCTAAAAATTCCTTTTCATCAAGAACACCAGAATTGTCTTTTTTGAATATTTTTTCTTCTTTTTCTTTAGCTTCTTTTTCCGCTTGTTTTTCTTTTTCTTTCTTTTCTTTTAATGCTTTTGCTCTTTGTCTCATATCTTCTAATGAAAGAGATTTAATTAATTTCTCTGCTTTCTTTGGTTCTATGCCTGTTGCTCTTCTCATTGCTTCTCTCGTTGAAGGTGTTTTACTCCTTTCTACTTGTTCTTTTGTTGGCTTTTGAATTATTAAAGCCCCACAAAGTTTAGAACAATTATCGCAAAGCTTAGAATTCTTTCCATAGATTATTGCATCAAAAAGGGCAGATTCTTCTGCAAATTCTTCCCCACATTCTTCACAGACGTTTTCTTTTGGATAAGGAAAACCCTCGATTTTATCTCCCTCTTCATCGTAAAATTGAACCATTTTATTTTTTATTATTCTCCCCCTTATAATTATCGTAAAATTAGGTAAATTTAAGAATATTTAAGATTTATGGTTTTCATATAATTTGAAATTAATCTTAAATTAACATGAAATTATCTATAATTGTACCAACAAAAAATGAATCTAAAAATTTAGAAGAACTCTTTTTAAAAATTTCTAAATTAAAAATAAATAAACAAGATTTTGAAATCATCATTGCAGATAGTAAAAGTAACGACGGTACTCTTGAAATATCTAAACAACTTGCAAAAAAACATTCCTTAAACCTTCAATCAATACAAACTGGAAAAACGGATTTAAGCGGTGCAGTCACCCTAGCTATAAAAAAGACAAGAGGAGAAAATATCTTAGTCATTGACGGAGATTTACAGCATCCACCAGAATTAATTCCAAAATTATTTGAAACATTGATCGAAGAAAATGCAGATATTGTAATTGCATCAAGATTTGTTAATGGTTCAAAAATTAACTTTAGCAAAAAAAGACTTTTTGTATCAAAAGTCTATAGATTTATGGCACACCTATTTGTACCAAAATGTAAGAATATTAAGGATCCGGCTTCGGGATTTTTTATATTTAGAAAAAAAATTATAACAGATGTAAAATTAAAACCAATGGGGTTCAAAATTTTATTGGAAATTTTAGCGAAAGCAATTTATCAAAAAACCATTGAAATTCCATTTAAATTTGGGGATAGAAAGCAAGGTGAAAGTAAATTTAATTTTAAACAAACAAAAATTGCATTTAAACACATGTTAAAACTTTCAAAAGAATGTAATGAACATAAAAGATTCCTTAAATTTTGTATTGTTGGATTATCTGGAATCCTCGTAAATGAGGGGTTTTTGTGGTTTTTAACAGAATTTGCAGGAATTTTCTATCTTTTATCTAGTTTAATTGCAATAGAACTTTCAATAATCTCTAATTTTATATTAAATGATATCTGGACTTTCAAAAAAGAAAGGAAAGGGCATGTTTTTAAAAGATTTCTTAAGTTTAATTTTACAAGAGTAGTTGCTTCAATTATTAATTTTGGTTTATTGTGGTTGCTTACATCAATGGGTATGAATTATTTAATAGCAAATCTGATAGGGGTCGCAATAGCTACACTTATAACTTATTTGACAAGCATTTGGTGGGTTTGGAAATAAAATGAACAAAATTAAAAACCTATTTAAAAATAAAAAAGAATTTGTTCTATTTTCTTTTTCATTAATTTTTGCACTTATCTTTTTTATTTG
>JAGVWO010000001.1 GCA_018304245.1 Candidatus Pacearchaeota archaeon | reverse complement strand
TCTCGCAATTCCACAAAAAGCGGGAAGTTTATTGAAATTGTCGGGAATCACGATACTAGGCATAAAGATAAAATCCGGCTTGATAAAGAGCGAATTTTATATTGGATTTCGAAGGGCGCTAAGGCGACCGATACCATACATAATCTTTTGATAAGAAATGGCATTATAGCTGGGAAAAAAATAGATGTATCGAAGAGGGGAAATCCGCCAGCTGGCGGAGCTCCGGCCAGTGCTCCTATTGCAACGCCTACCTAGATATGCTATAAATTAAAATAGCCCGCTATAGGCGGACAGGGTCGACAGATTAGCAGTATTCAATAAACTAAAATGGCAGAAAAAATATACAATCTAATTCTTTTAAAGGAAAGGAAAGATTGTGGAATTTATCATAGTGGATTAAAAACTGAAGAAAGACAAAAGATGATTGAAAACTTTAAAAAGTGTAAAACCATCTATATTTAATTAAATAAAAAGGAGGTAAGATGGCTAAAAAAACCAATCTGATTGGTGCATGGGCTTTCCTTATCGGGGTAATCTTTGCCATTGTTTTTGCATTTTTAGGTGCAGGAATGTGGTTAACCTGGCTTTTCTTTGCGCTAGGTATCATCATTGGATTACTAAATATAACCGATGCTGAAGTAAAACCTTTCTTATTCGCAGGTACAATCTTAGTAATTGTTAGTGCGTTAAGTGGAAATGTTTTCTCACAATTAGCTTATGTATCTGTTTTCTTAATGAACTTGATGGCTATTTTCGTACCAGCAACAATAATCGTTGCTTTAAAATCCGTATTTAGTTTGTCAAAAGCTTAAGAATCTATTTTTTTCTTTTTTTATTCTTTTTTTCTTTTTTATTCTTTTAATTCCCATTAGACAATCTTTAAAAAGTTGAATATCCCATATTATTTAATTAAAAAGGAGGTAAGCAAGAATGGCAAAATTGACCGCATGGCTTGTAACCGTTATTGGTGTATGGCTTTTACTTGTTCAATTGGGCGTCATTACAGGAGAATTAGTAACTGTATGGCAACCTTGGATAATTGCTTTAGCTGTAACCGTGATTGGTATTGGCAAGCTTATGAGAAACTACAGTAAAAAGAAAAAGAGGTAAATTGAATTCTTTTTTTATTTTTTTCTTTTTTTTATTTTTCTATAAATTAAATATGGAATTTAAAACCATATCTTTCCTTAATTTCATCTAAAACTTCATTCAAATTTTTATCTTTTTTCTTTAAAAGATAATTTAATATTTTATAATTTCTTTGAGAAAAGCCATTAAATGCCATACATTGATGTACTAGTGTTGATGCACTTCTTTCTAATTCTCCAACATAATGGGTAGATTCTTTTTTCTTATCTTTACTTATTTCATTTAAAATTTCTTTATGTTTGAGATACCCATCATAATGATTCTCAATTCTTTTAAAATAAGTTACGGTTGCGTGATGATCATCATTTACTCTTCTTGTAAGATCTTCTCTCTCGCTATCGCCCAATAAGGGAATCATACCTTTTTTTCTTGCAATGGTATCGTTACGCAATATATTTTTTCTTTCGTGACACATTTTATAAAAAGGAGAAAATTTATTTCTTCCAAATAGGATTTAAGAATGTTGACAGTGCTTGGGAAAGATATTCACTATTTACCCAAATTGCAAAGTCTTTTTCCTCTTCTTCTGAATGGGGAGTTAAAAACATAAGTAATTTAGTTCCATCAACTAAACATAATCTTGAATTTAATCTAACTTTTCTTACAGGAATTCCAAGTTCTTTGCTCAAGCTTACTGATTCTTTTTCAGAGTCTAAATGAGAACTTGCAGCAACCCTTATTACAATCCCTTTCTTTTTTAAATCTTCAAAGATTGGTTTCAAAAAAGAAACTTTATTTTTTAGTGCTTCTACGCTTGTTACAATAACAATTTCTTTTTCTGCACCAGCTAAAAGTTCTTTCATATGAGTATAGATATTTTGTCTTCCTTTAATAGCAGAACTCAAATCAGGGATATTTGAAGGAGCTATTCTTGTATTGTGCAATAATTCTAATTCCCTATATTCTGGAGTATCTCTAATTGTTGACATCAAGCCAACTCTTTCTTCTGCTTCTTTCATTAAGTTATTTTTCATTTTATCAATAACTACGCCTGGTTTAACTGCAATATATTTTACAGGTTTTCCAAGCCTCATTACTGCGAATCCTTGTTTTTCAAGTGATTCAAGAACATCATAAACTCTGCTTCTTGGAACGCCAGATGATTCAGCTATTTCTCCAACAGAAGCGACATTTTTTGCTAATAATGCAACATAAACTTTACTTTCGTATATGTTTAATCCGAAATGGAATTTTATTTTCTTTACTAATTCGTTTTTATTTGTTGACATTTTATTATAACCAAAACACCTTGTGTTTTGTACTTACTTATTAGTAACATATGCCCCTTTATAAATATTTCGTTTGGTAGTAACTACTTAGTGACAAAAAATTATTAAATCATCTCGGAAAATTATCTCAATCTATCTAATAAAGCAGAATAAATTAAGGGGAGCGCGATTGTTGCATCGCAATTAACATCTATGAATTTTGCTTTTTCTTCCATTTTACCCCAGCTTATTCCCTCCCTTAATGGGGCACCGCTTGAACCACCAAAACTTGCATCATCGACTTTTATTTGGACGCCATATTTTGCTGCTGTTGAAAATTGCATTGCTTGTTGAATATAATTTTTTGGTGTTCCACCACCAACATAAAAAACTGCCTTCTTTTTATTTGTCCAAGCAAAATCAATAATTTTGCTTAAATCATTATATTCGCTCATCAGGGGTTTCTTTTTCCTAATCATCATGTTCCAAATCATTAAACCTATTCCAGAATCACTTAATGCTGGACAATATATTGGAATATTTTTTTTATAACATGTTCCTAAGATTGAATTTGTGTTTTTTAATAATTTACCAATTTTATTAAGAAATTCGGTATTTGTTTCAGAGTTTAATTTATCAAAATTTTCTTCAAACCAAGATTCAAGTTTCTCATAAACATTATTTTTCATATATATATTGTATATCCTATCATATCCCTCTTTTTTTAATTTGGCATCATTTGCTTTTTCTTCTCCCTGATAGTGATTAAAACCCAAGGCCTCTATTAAATCATGAGTTAAATTAGCCCCCGTGCTTACGAAAACATCAATATATCCTTTTTCAACCATTTCTATAAGTATTTGTTTCATGCCTGCAGGAACCATTGCGCCAGCTAATCCAAAGAAAATTTTACATTCTTTATCTTTAATTGCTTCTTCAAGAATATCTACAGATTCTGCAAGAAATTTTGCATTAAACCCTGTTTCTTTCATTCTTGATACTAATTCGCTTGCTTTGATATTTTTCTCTATTTTTATCGGTTTTACAGCTTTAAGATTCATAAAAGAGAATATTTAATATAAATTATAAAGGTTTCTCTTTGAATTTTTTAAATTCTTTTGAATTCTTTTTAATTCAATTTAGACCCTATGTAAAATTTTAAATGAAACTTTTTTTGCTTTGAAAAAATCTTTAGAAAATTTTGCTGCTTTTTTAAA
The DNA here is from genome assembly GCA_018304245.1 of Candidatus Pacearchaeota archaeon. Classification (GTDB taxonomy): domain Archaea; phylum Nanobdellota; class Nanobdellia; order Pacearchaeales; family UBA284; genus UBA284. Next base: position 33,826 of record JAGVWO010000001.1, on the reverse strand, counting down.
ATCATATTTTTTACAGCTAAAAATATCGATAAAGGCATTATTCTTTGCTTCCTCAAAATGTATCGAAATATTAGATGTTTCTATAAACTGGAATGCGGAATATCCCTCTAAATCACCCTTGCCAAATCTTTTTATTTGTGTTTTCCCATATTTTTTCATTTTAATAATTGAACATAATTTTGTTATAAATGAGGTTATTTCTTTTGGATTTCTGATTAAGTTAGGATCACAATTCCTTAAATTTATATGTGTTGAAAGACCATTCCAAGACTCCATAGGGTTTGAAAATTTTAGGTTTATTTAAAGGTTTTTAAAACCTTATTTTCTCTTACTTTTTTTATTCTTTCTTTTTAAGTGCCAATTAACCCAGAATAAAATTCCTGTTAAAATCAATGGAACAGCTATCGTTAAAATCCAAGAAAGCATATACCATTCAAATGAATTCATAAAGACCATGATAATATAAAATATTCCTGCGAGAATAAATGCAATTGTTCCAACGATTTCATATTTCCATGAAATTATTAAAATAATTATTAAGGCAAATGAAGGAATAAGATGCATGAATAAACCAACAATTGTTCCCCAAAACCCAAGATTCATTTCAAAAATATCTAAAGCAAATAAACTAACAAAGAGAATAAAACACATTGCTAATATCCTTGGCGTCCAAAATATTGCTTTTGGAACAGTAGAATTTTGATTTTTACCTTCTTTCTTGTCCTTTTTCATCAATTTAAATATTCCCCAATTTATTTAAAGATTGTCTCTTTTTCCCTATTTTACCGAAACATTTAAAAAGGTATTTTTTCTCAATAAAATATACCTGTTAGCCATAAATATCCCACCTTAATAATTTAATTTATAGACGATAAAATGCATATTCTACAACCAAAACACACAAAACTAAAAGACAGCGAAGCTAAAGAATTACTTTCTAAACTTAACATAACTTCGTTACAATTGCCTAAAATTAAGGCAGAAGACCCTGCACTTCCAGAAGGGTGTGTTGTTGGAGATTTTATAAAAATTGAAAGAAAATCTGACGGTAAAAAAATTGCCTACTACAGGGTCGTGGTTGAATAAAATGTCATACGAAAATAAGATACAAACAACTAGCAGTCAACATTCTCTTATTAGATTATACTTAAAGGAACATTCATTGGTCGAATCAAATATTATCTCCTTCAATGATTTTGTAGAAAGAAGATTACAACAAATTGTGAATATGCTTAATGAAGACATTCCAAGAGAAGAAATAGATCTTTGGTTAGGAAAAATTAGGGTGGGAAAACCCCAAATTGTAGAATCAGATGGAAGTATAAAAAACATTTTCCCTATTGAATCAAGATTAAGAAAAATAACATATTCAGCCCCAGTGTATCTTGAAATAAGTGTTGGGAAAAAAGAATATTCTGAAGTTGAAATCGGAAAAATTCCAATAATGATTAAGAGTAAATATTGTAATTTAAACGGATTATCTAAGGGAGAAATCATGAACAATTATGAAGATCCTGCAGATCCTGGCGGATATTTCATTGTTAATGGTAATGAAAGGGTTTTAACAATGATTGAAGATCTCGCTCAAAATCAAGCATTTATCGAAGAAACAATAAAGGGATTAACATTAAGATTATTTTCACAAAGAGGAAGTTATAGAATCCCAGTATCTATCAATGAATCCAACGACGGATTATTGCTTGTTTCATTTTCAAGATTCAAAAACCTGCCTGCAATTTTAGTTGCAAAAGCTCTTGGTTTAATCAAAGATTCTGAAATAGCTTCATTAATTGGAAAAGAATCAGATACTGTTATTGTTAACTTATACGAACATGTAAAAATACAAAGCCAGGAAGATGCTTTGAAGGCAATTGCTGAAAAGATGTCTATTCAGGGTACAGATAAAGAAATTCTGGACAGAGTAAGAGCAAGAATTGATTCTGCTTTCTTGCCACATATTGGAACAAAAGCAGATTTCAGAAAAGAAAAAGCAGTTACTCTTATTAAATTGGTTAAACAATTTTTAGTTGCTAAAGAACTTAAATTAAGAAGTGACAAAGATCATTATGCCAACAAAAGAGTCAGATTATCTGGAGATTTATTAGCAGATTTATTCAGGGTTAATTTAACTATTCTTATAAGAGACCTGCAACACAATTTACAAAAAATTGCCAAAAAGAAAAAATTCTATTCAATAAAAAGTATTGCAAAATCAACATTATTTTCACATAGGATTGAGAGTGCATTTGCAACAGGTTCATGGATTGGAGAAAAAACCGGTGTAACTCAAAATATGGATAAAACAAATTGTTTATCTGTTTTGTCTCAATTACAAAGAGTTACAAGTTTACTTCCAACAGAACAAGAAAATTTCAAAGCAAGAACATTGCATCCAACCCATTACGGGAGATTTTGTCCAACTGAAACTCCTGAAGGTACGCCTATTGGTTTAAGAAAAAATCTAGCGTTATTAGCAAGGGTTAGTACAATAGCTAAACAATCAGATGATGAAATAATAAATGGACTTGAAAAATTTGGATTAAAAAGAGTTAAAATCAGTTAATTAAATCACGAAAACACAAACTAATAATTAAAATAAAATGGCTACAGACATATTTTACAACGGACATTTCGTCGGAGAAACTGAGGATTCAGCAAAGTTTCTTGAAAATTTAAAAGAAAAGAGACGAGATGGTGAAACCCCTAGAGAATTGGGTGCAAGATTTGATCATTTAACAAATACAATCTTGCTTACAACAGATATTGGAAGGGTTCTTAGACCTCTTGTTATTGTAAAAGATGGAAAATCGTTATTAACACAAGAAATCATCGACAAAGTAAATTCTGGCAGTATGTCTTGGAATGATCTTATTGATCAAGGAATTATTGAATATGTTGATGCTTCTGAAGAAGACAATTTATTTATTGCCATGTATGAAAAAGAATTAACAAAAGAACATACTCATTCTGAAATAGATCCAATTGCAATGTTTGGATTAGTTACATCATTAGTTCCATTTGCAAACCATGACCAGTCATCCAGACTTGCAAGAGGTAGTAAAACACAAAAACAATCTCTTGGATTATATGCCGCAAATTATCTAGATTTAATAGACACCGACGTTAGTATACTTCATTATCCACAAAAACCAATTGTAAGAAGTTTCGTATATGATTATGGAAATTTCTATCCTGCAGGGCAAAACGTCATAGTTGCAATTATGCCATATGATGGGTATAATATGAGTGATGCTTTGGTACTTAACAAAGGAAGTTTAGACAGAGGATTAGCAAGATCAACATATTTCAGACCTTATGGTTCAACAGAATTATTCTACACTGGAAATTTGTCCGATGAAATTTGCATCCCAAATAAAGATGTTACAGGATATAGAACAGAAAAGAAATATAGACTACTTGAAGATGACGGGATTGTTTTCCCAGAAGCAGATATGTCTGAAGAAGATGTTGTTATTGGAAAGATATCTCCTCCAAAATTCTTATTGGAAATGGAAGAGATTTCCTTGGCAAAATCAAAGAAAGAAAATTCTACTGTAATCAAACAAGGAGAAAAGGGCGTTGTAGATGCAGTTTTTATAACAACAGATGAAGAAGGAAGAAAGATTATCCAAACAAGATTAAGAGATACAAGAATTCCAGAAATCGGAGACAAATTTGCAACACCACATGGACAGAAGGGAATTTTAGGTTTTATTGCAAAAGAAGAAGATATTCCATTTTCAAGCAGGGGAATAAAACCAGACTTAATATTTAATCCACATGGTTTACCAAGCAGAATGACTGTAAGTTACCTAATGGAATTGTTATCTGGAAAAGTTGGTTGTGTATCTGGAAAAATTATTGATGGAACTGCATTTTCATTAAATGATACAACAGATCTTGAAAAAACATTACAAGAATTAGGATTTAGAGCAGATGGAAAAGAAACAATGTATGATCCAATAACTGGAAAACCATTAGAAGCAAAGATATTTATCGGAAACATGTATTACTTGAGATTAAAATATATGGTCGCAAATAAAATTCAGGTAAGAGCATCTGGAAAAATTACCTTATTAACAAGACAACCAGTTGAAGGAAGAGCAAAAGGTGGTGCATTGAGACTTGGAGAGATGGAAAAAGATGCATTGGTTGCTCATGGTGCGTCATTATTATTAAAAGAAAGATTCAGTTCAGATAACGTCGTTGTTTTTGTATGCCCAACTTGCGGAAGCATGGGAATTAGAGACAGAACAAAAAACAAAGAAGTTTGCCCATTATGTGGAAACCAAAAACTTGAACCAGTTGAAATATCTTATGCTTCAAAATTATTAGTTGAAGAACTATTGTCTATGCATTTATTCCCACACCTTGTGTTGAAGAATAAATATGACTATTAAATAATAATTAAAATAAAAAATGATACCATTAATAAAACAAGTCAAGGAAATTCAATTTAGTTTATTCTCTCCAGAACAAATTAAAAAATATTCTGTCGCAAAGATAGTTACTCCGGAATTGTATGATATGGATGGATATCCTGTTGATGGTGGTTTAATGGATTTAAGACTTGGAGTTATAAACCCAGGTGTACGATGCAGAACATGTGGAAATGATTTAAAATCTTGTCTTGGTCATTTTGGATTTATAGAAATCGCAAGACCTGTTTTACATATTAAATTCTTACCAATGATTGAATTATGCTTAAAAGCAACATGTAAAAAATGTGGAAGAATTTTACTTACTGAAGAAGATGTTAAAAATAAAAAAATTGCAAAAGCAAAAACTGCAAAAAAATGTCCACATTGCAAAGCAGAACAAGAAAAAATTAAACTTGAAAAACCCTCTAGTTTTTACATCGGCAAAAAAAGATTATTCCCAACAGAAATAAGAGAATTATTGTCTAGAATTTCAGATGAAGATCTTAAGATCTTAGGAATCAATGCAAGGGCATGCAGACCAGAGTGGGCTGTTTTAACCTTATTAATGGTTCCTCCAGTAACTGTAAGACCAAGTATCACCCTAGAAACAGGAGAAAGATCTGAAGACGATTTAACACACAAATTATCAGATATAGTAAGAAGTAATCAAAGATTATGGGAAAACCTTAATGCAGGTGCACCAGAAGTAATTATTGAAGATCTTTGGGACCTATTACAATATCACGTTACAACATTCTTTGATAATAATATTTCAAATATACCGCCAGCAAGACATAGAAGTGGGCAACCCTTAAAAACAATTACTGAAAGAATCAAAGGTAAAGAAGGAAGAATTAGACATAACTTGGCTGGAAAGAGGGTAAATTATTCAAGTAGAACTGTAATAAGTCCAGATCCATTCTTAAGTTTAAATGAAGTTGGAGTTCCTTATGAGGTTGCAAGAGTTTTAACTATTCCAGAAAGAGTCACAACAGAAAATAAAGAATCTTTAAAGGCCTTATTAAAAAAAGAAGATTATCCAAGCGCAACCGGAATTGCTAGACCAGATGAGAAGAAAAAAAGACTCACAGAAGAAACAAGAGATCAATTAATGGAAGAAGTTACAGAGGGCTATACTGTAGAAAGGCATATTCGAGATAAGGATGTTGTTTTATTTAACAGACATCCAAGTTTGCATAGAATGTCCTTAATGGCACATTCTGTAAGAGTACTTCCTGGAAGAACATTTAGAATTCACCCAGCAGTTGCATTCCCATATAATGCAGATTTTGATGGGGATGAAATGAATATTCACGCCCCACAAACTGAAGAAGCTAGAGTAGAATCAAAAATTTTATTAGATGTTTCAAAAAATTTAATCTCGCCAAAAATTAATGCTAATGTATTTGGTTGTGTTGAAGATTCTGTTACAGGATTATATTTACTCACATCTCAAGAAAAAATTCCAAAAGCAGTTGCAACACAACTTTTAATTTTAGCAGGAGCAAAAGATGATAAACTTGCTTCAATGAAAGAAAACCCATCTGGAAGAGAAGTTCTTTCAATGATTATGCCTAAGGTTAATTTTGAAGCAAAAACAAAAAGTTGTAAGGGAAAAGAATGTCCTTATTATGATAAATGTAAAAAAGAAAATTGCCCAAATAGTGCTTACATCTCAATTGAAAATGGAAAAGTTATTTCGGGAATAATGGACGAGAAAATCATTGGTGTTGAAACAAATGCATTAATTAGGGAACTAGATAAACAGGTTGGGAGAATCGAAACCATGAATTTTTTAAGACAAGTTTTTTTACTTGGAATATTATATTTAACAAAATATGGTTTGACCTTATCTTTACAAGACATCAAAACAACAAAAGAAGTAAAAGATGAAACTGGAAAAATTGTAAAAGATTCTGAAAAGAAAGTTGATGCAATTATTGATTCATATTATAACAAATCATTAGAAGTTATTCCTGGAAAAACTGAAGAAGAAAGTAGGGAAATTAAGATCTTACAAGTTTTAAACGAAGTCAGAACAAAAATTGGTGGAGTTGCAAAGAAAGGACTTAACAAAGACAATCCAGCATATTTAATGACTATTTGTGGAGCAAGGGGTAATTTATTGCAATTAACCCAGATGTCATGCTTAGTTGGTCAGCAATCCCTTTGGGGTAAAAGAATTAATATTGGTTATCATAATAGAACATTGCCTTTTTACAAACAAAATGATTTATCTCCAAGAGCTGGTGGATTTGTAGAAAGTAGTTTCTTAAGTGGATTAAATCCTGATGAATTTTTCTTTACAGCAATTACTGGAAGAGATTCCCTGATGGATACAGCATTAAGAACACCTAAATCTGGTTATTTATACAGAAGATTAGCAAATGCATTGCAAGATATGAGGGTAGAATATGATGGAACAGTAAGAGATTCAAATGCTCAAGTAATTCAATTCGAATATGGTGAAGACGGTATAGATGTTTCTAAAGAACATTTAGAAAATGGAAAAATTTCTGCAGGAGAAGCTGTTGGAGTTATCACTGCACAAAGCTTTGGAGAACCAGCTACGCAGATGACATTGAATGTTTTCCACTTCGCAGGAGTTTCTGAGATGCAGGTTACTGCAGGCCTTCCAAGATTGATAGAAATCTTTGATGCAAGAAAGAACCCTTCAACACCATCTATGGAAGTCTATCTTGATAAGGAACACAACAATGAAGACGGTGCAAGAAGATTAGCCGCAAAAATAAAAGAAGTTAAATTAATAGATGTAGCAAAAGAAATAATTATTGATTTTAATAATGGAAAAATTAATGTTAAATTAAATAAAGATGCTATGAAAGAATTTCACTTAAATAGTGAAAAAATAGCAAACGCACTTGCTGAAAAGGAACTTAGTGTGAGAAAAGATGATGAAAGCATTACTATTTCTCCAAAAGTAAAAGAAGACGATTTCAAAAAGTTATATAAATTAAAAGAAAAAATAAAAGGAATTATGATCTCTGGAATAAAGGGAATAAAACAAGTATTGCCTGTAAAGAGAGAAAATGAATATGTTGTTTTAACTGCTGGTTCAAATTTAGAAGATGTTTTAAAATTAAAAGAAGTAAACCAAGATAAAACAACAACAAATAATCTTTATGAAATAGTAAAAATATTTGGTATAGAAGCTGCAAGAGAATCCATCATGGTTGAAGTTAAAAAAGTTCTTGAAAAACAGGGGCTTGATATCAGTGAAAAACACACAAAACTTATTGCTGATGCTATGACTGTGAATGGAAAAATCAAAGGAGTTACTAGGATAGGAATTATAGAGGATAAATCATCTATTTTGGCAAGAGCATCTTTCGAAACACCAATTAAACATTTTGTAAATGCTGCAATTAATGGTTCAACAGATCACCTAGTCAGTGTTGTTGAAAATTTAATATTAAATCAACCAGTTCCTGTTGGAACAGGCCTTCCAGGTCTTTTAGTAGAACTTTCCGAAAAGGATTTAAGCTCATTAGCTCCTAAGAAAATAGAAAACCTAGGAAATAAAACAATAAACAAGGGTAAAAAATAAAAATGACAACTAACCAATTTGATATAACAATTTTAAACAAGGAAGTAAAAAAAGGTGGATTGTTCTTCGGAACAAAAACAGTTATTAAGGAAATTAAAAAAGGAAATATCTCCAAAATTTATTTAGCTAATGATCTTATTGATTCTATTAAGAATGATCTAGAAAAAGGAGCAAAAGAGATTATTATGATAACAACAGATCTTGACAAAGAACATTTAAAAGAAGTCTGTAAAAAACCATTTAATATTTCTGTATTGGGGATACAAAAAGGAAGTGAATTCACAAAAAGCCAAGAATCTTCTGAAAATGAAGAAAAAGAAGACTCTAGAAAAGAAATTAGGGCAAAAAAAGATAGGCTTAATAAAGCAAGGAAGGAATTAGAAGAAAAAGAAGATAAAATAGAAGAAAGAAAGAAAATCTCTGAGAAAAAAGAGAAAGTCAACAAAAAAGAGGAGAAAAAGAAATAATACTTACAACGATGAAAGGCACCCTAAATATCAAGGATATTCAAAATATCAATTTTTTTGAAAAAGTTACTGGAATTAAAGCTAGATGTTGTTTTGATTATAATTCTGTAATAATCTTTGCAATTCCACAAACGGGCATAAAAAGGATTTCTGGAGATAGATTTAATTTTATGCAAAATAAAATAGGAAAAATTAGAATAATTGCAATACCGGAATCTCAAAGTGAATCAGATTTGTCGGGTTTTATTACTAATCTTATTTATCCTTTAACATTTAAAAAATTAGAATTGAATGGAAAGGAATTATTTATATATGCTCATCCAAAGGTCAAGGCAAGATTAATCGGAAAAGACAAAATAAGATTAAAGGAATTGACAGAAGCTGTCGAAATGTTCTTCAATGTCGAAAAAATTGTTATAAAATAATTTTTTCTTAGATTTCTTTATTCGCCTGAAACAAAATGCGAATATCAGGCATAGATTTTTAATTAATTATTCATAATTGCCAGTTACTTCTCAGGGCAACTATCGAAAAAGGATTATTTTAATTCCCACACAAACAATTTTTCAAAGAAAATCTTTTTTTCACTTAATTTTTTATAATAATAACCATATTTTTTGAACAACCCACCTATATTTTTGTTCAAAGATGTTGTTAATAATAATATTCTCCCTTCTTTTGTTAAATGTTCTTCTGCACCCTTCAAAAATCTTTTAATAATTTCTGTTCCATTTTTCCCACCATCTAAGTCTATAAATTCAATTTTCCCTTTTTTTGTAGGTATATACGGTGGATTGAAAACCATTAGGTCAAATTTTCCAAAAACTTTTGAAAATAAATCTGAATTAATTGTTTTAATATTGCTTATTTTATTTTTCTTAATTATTTTATTAAATTCTTTTATTGATTCTTTGTTTATATCAACCGCAATTACCTTTTTAGAAATTTTTGCTAATTCTAATGCAAGAATCCCGCTTCCAGTTCCCATATCTAATGCGTTTTCAACCTTTTTTTGCTTTAATATTTCGTTAAGCAAAAGAAAACTATCTTCTCGTGGTTTGTATATTTTCATTTGATTGTCCCTTCTTTTATCAACAATCTTCTTTTAATTTCAATATTTTTCTTAATATTTCCAGAAAATCCACCTAGACCCCCATCAGACATGATTACCCTATGACATGGGACTCTTGGGGCGAATGGATTTCTTTTTAATGCCTGACCAACTGCCCTCGGGCTAGTTTTTAGTTTCTTTGCTATTTCCCCATAAGTCATGGTCTTACCTTTTGGAATTTTAGAAGTTATTTTATAAACACTTAATTCAAAATGGGTTGGTTCCCGTGTTTTTTGTTTTTTCATTTTATTTCCCAAATCCAATTTCTCTAGCGATGCTTTGCATCGCTTTTATTGCAATTTCTAGAAATTTATCTAAATCTATATTGCCCTTATTAATATCATAAATTAAGTCTCTTCTTACTGTTGATGCAAAGCTTTTTTCTTTCATCTTCTTTTTTAATGATTTAACTTCCATGCCTTCAAGAGATTTTCTCATTAATCCATATGCAAAAATCATTCCAGAAATATTATCGCTTGCAGCTAAAGCAAAATCGAATTTGTTTTCTCTTTTTGTTTTTGTATGTTCTTCATTATGGGCAAGAATTGCATGAATTATATCTTCCTCGATTTTAGGATATTTTTGCTTGATTATTCCAGCTCCTTTTTTTGCATGTTCCTCTAAACTTGAAAATCGCGAAATCTCAGAGCTTTCGGGATGCCGAAAACAGTCCTCTGTTTTCAAGCATGATTCATAATCTATATCATGAAGTAATCCAGCAATTGCCCATTTTTCTTCATCTTCTCCTAATTCACGAGCCAAAAACCGCATGATTATGGAAACTTCCAGGCAATGCATCAAGATTTCTGGTTTGTGTACATATTCCTTCAATAATTGCTGAGCTTCTTGAAAATTCATGGTAAAATATGGAAAAAGGAACTTAAAAAGTTTGTTGAATAAAATAGAGGGGGGTTCCATTCTAATACAGAAAGATTTAAAATAAAATAAAATTTATTGGATTATATGGAAGGGATGTATGCTCTTGTTTTGTTACCCGATGAACCTCTTGGAAATCTAATTTCTCGCATGAGGGATGATTTTACAGATATTACTGAACTTCCAAGCATTCCACCACATATTACCTTAAGGGAAGACTTCTTTTCAGAAAATATTAGTGGATTTATTAAAGAATACCAAGGGGAAATATCGAAATCTAAACCTTTAAAACTCAATATAAAGGGTGTTGAAGTTTTTCAAAGAGGACATGTTGTGTTTATTATTCAAAATAATGATTATCTTCAAATGTTACATGAAAAAGCTGTTAAGATTTCTCAAAAATATGTTTCTACTCCAAGAATAATTAATTTTGAATGTGAATTAAATAATGAACAAAAAGAGATGATAAAAAAATATCAACTACCCTTTTATTTTAAGTATTATCGTCCACATATGACTATTGTGAAATTAAATGATTTTAAAGATAAAGAAAGGATTTTGAAATTGATTAATAAATATAGTGTACCAAAGGAATTTGAAGTTTCAAATGTTTGTGTTTATGATAAATTAAAACATAAAATCCATCGTCTGATTAAATTATAATTATCTTTAAAATACTAAAAGAGTAAGAAATCCTTCTGAGAATCTTCATATAAAATAATATTTGTGTAAATCCTTGTAAGAAGTTATCTCTTCTTCAAAATCTAAGAAATTAACCCCTTTCTGTGCTTTCTGATCGTTTTATTTCTCTTTTTCCTTTTGAAAAAAACTTTATGGCTTCGGCTAATTCCTTATGTTTTTTTGCATATTTTTTAATATCAATTCCCTTTTCATATGCTTCACATGCTTGAACTAATGCTTTTGCTCCAGCCGTAGTTCCCCCTGGATGAGCATGGCATCCTGCACCCATTGTTGTAATAAAATCTGTGTTTCCCATTATGTCCATAAATGGTTTTAATAAGGTTGGATCTAAACCCCCAGAAACAATTGGACAACATTTTTTCATTCCTCGCCAACTATCATCTTCTAAAATCGCCTGGTGTGCAATATCTTTCTGAACAAGGTTTATTGCATTTTTATCTTTCTCTGGTATTGTTGCCCATTCTTGTTCAAAGAAATGTCCTTTGGCCTTAAAATGTAAAATATTATGTGCAGCAACAACATCTTCTTCAGGAGAACCTTGCATTTTTCCAACACCTGCAGTACCTGTGTGTATTCCAGAAGCCCCAGCTAATCTTGCAAATTTTGACAAAACCAATACTGAAAAACCTAGGGGGTTTTCTAGTCTTGTAAATGCCCCATGTCCAGCCCTATGGAAATGTATAAACACGTCAGGATATCTTCTTCTTAAAGTTTGTACAGCCATCCAACCTGCTGTTATTCCATCAATTAAGAATGCATAACTTCCTGGTTCAAAACCAGCATTTCTAATCATTTCACATCTTTTAATCATTGTATCAAAATCTGCTGCTGAAACATTAAATGAATGAATCTTTTTCTTTTTAGTTTCTTTAACTGCCTTATTCATTGCTTCTTTAACGTGTTTTACCATTTTATCATATGGGCAAAAATCTTGATCTGCTTGTGGTTCATCGTTTTTAACAAAATCTCCCCCACCAACCCAGAAATCATAACAGGCTTCTGCATATTCTGCTGAAGTTAATCCCATTTTTGGTTTTATAATTGTTCCAAGAATTGGTCTTTTGTAGACGTTCAGGTATTTTCGCATATCATCAAGAGTATAACTTGGACCATCATATTGTTCAAGCATTGCGGGTGGGAACCAGACATCTAATAATTTTAAAGCGCTCACCTCTTTCATTCCAAGAACATTCCCTACAATATATGTTAGAATATTCTGCACATTTCCTCTTCTATCAAAAAGTCTCCAAGGGTAAGCAACCCAAACAAGATTTCTCTTTAAATCGAGTTGATAAACAAGAGCATTCATTTCTCTAGAAAAAGGGGTTTCGGTATTTACCTTAAATGTTGTACCTGTAGAAGATTCTGCTGCAATTTCAGTTGCAGCTTGCAAAATATTTAATTTTCCCCCGGATACTAAATGAAAAACCGCGAGAAGATATTCCCCGTTTCGAGGATCGGGTAAATTCAAATTTACATAAGCTTGCTGTTTTGGATTAAGCGTTTTAAGTAGTTTTTTGGGGTTTGATGTAACCATGGTCTCCTCTTTTGAATATATCAATTAATACTCTTATAAACTTTTAAATCTTTCTCTTAAAAATAGTATTAGCCCGTTGATAAATTTATTAATTTATTTTAATAATTAAAAAATTAAAATTTTTATCCATAAAACACAATGATTAGTTAAATGATACTTAAAAAAACAGCCAATAAAATAAAAAATAAAACAAAGAGAATAGCTCTTTTCTTAGATATTTTGAGCGTTCTTTTTGAGATAAATTTAGTTATTTTAAACATCAAATCAGTATTAAAAAGCCAAAATAAACCAATAAGACTAAATGAAACATAGGTGAATATTGCAGGGATAGATGTTTCACCTATAACCAATCCTCCGATAATTGCATCAACAACCCCGCCTAAATTAGTTCCAATAATGTATGGGATAACTTTTTTCAAATTAATGATCCTTGAAATAATTAAAGGAATAAGCAAGGCAATTGTTATGCTCGTAGAAGTCAAAAAAACAGCAATTAAAAACCCTATAAAAAAGGAAAAGTGTTTCTTTTTAAAATATTTGTTAATTTTTTTTCGAATATAATCTTCCCCCCATAAACGCATCATAAAAACAGGCATTTTTTTAAGACTAAATATCAAAAGGAAAATTCCTAAAAAAGCTAGTAAATATTCTGGGATAAATGTTATTAGCTTGATTAAGGGCATAGTTATATTCTCGATAAAAGTAATTTTGAATGGAACTCCTAAAACAATAAAATAATTGCCCATTTTGGAAAAAAAGGAAAAGAAATATTCGAGTAAAAACATAAAAATAGCAATCGGGAGGGCGTAAACAAGATTGGCTAATCCAATTTCAAATCCGTGTCTAAAATCTCTTCTTTTTGCAGAAATAAATAAAGAAACAAAAAGGGCAGTTAATGTTGTACCTATTCTTGTCCCAATAACCATATAAATCAAAACTATTGGCCCAATAATTCCGGCAAAATTCATAGCTAATAAAGCAGATGTTGCAGCCCCACTTGATTGCATTATTAAAGCTAAGAGCCAACCAAAACCTAGAGCATTTATTTCACTTATGTTATCTCTTGTTATCTGAAGAATATATTCCCCAACTTCAGTGAAAGAAAATTTAATTAAAACTAAAGAAAAGATGAATAAATAAAGGAATAACAAAAAGCATAAAAAATCCAATACCTTCTTTTTTCCATCCAACTCTTGCATAATAATTTTATGTTTTTGAAGTATAAAAAACTATTTTCTTAAAGGCTTAACCGAAAGTTGCTATCCAATTTCCGACATAATAAGTTATAATAATAACTATAATCGCTATAATTAAATGTTCTAAAATAACCTTATAGGGTTTTATGTTTTGTTTTTTAGCCATATAATAACTAAAGATTGCCATCAAACTTAATCCCCATATGACACAAACAACAATTGCTATAGAAAGTTCTAAAAATATAATTGGGATGATAAATGTCAATGCAAAAACAAGCTTCGATAGGAAGGTCGAAATTGTTGATTCCCATATTTCTTTTACAGAATGTTTGTTCTCAGATTCTTCAGAGATATGAATCCCCAGTGCATCAGACATCGCATCAGCGATTGCTATTGCAAGAATACCTCCAATAACAATTAAAGTAGACTGGGTACCATAATATAAACCAACAATTAAACCAAGGGTTGTAATTATTCCAGAAGTTAAACCGAAACTAAAACCCTTTCTTATTGATTGCTTCATAAATTATAATTAAACTAATTCATTTAAATAAATTCTTTATTTATTTCTCTCATCCCACGGTGCATGGCCAAATTGAATCAATATGTCGACGCCAAGTTCCCGAGAAAAAGTTTTACTTTTTCTGGACCCAGGAAATCTTTGATTTCCTAGGGTATCTAGACCTAATGGCGTATCGCAAGCCCCAAAACAGGTATCAAGCCAGATTAAAACCTTAGAGTTTGTTTTCTTTTCTATTTCAATTGCAATTTCTGGAGAAATTGCTTTTAATCCTTCTGGAAATTGTAAACAAACAAGTTTTGCTTTATTCTTTTTTATTTCTTTGATGATTCTATCTATTTCTAAATCATATGTTTCAAGTAATCTTTGTTTGTAATTTCTTAAATCCATCATTTTATTTTCGATTATATTCTTGTTCAAGTTCTTCTAATTGTTGTTTGAATTTTTTTATTTTTAATTCTTCTGGAATATCTCTTAAATCATCAAATAGGTTTTCTATTTCTTTTTTATCTTTTTCTTTAATCTCTCTTTTGTTCGCAACATATAAATCATGTAAATCTACTAATTTTCCAAAAACCCGTGTATATTTTTCTGCTTGATCTCGGTCATATTTTTTCATTTTATCTCTGTCAAAAATCCCTCGTAAAATTCTTTGACATCTGCAAATTTTTTAATTTCCTTATCAGACCATGCAATGAATGTCAATATGAAAAGTTCATTTAATTTATATTTCCTTGCAAGTTTATAATTTTGTAATATTTTTCCCAAAATTTGCGCCCTTATTTTTTTGTCTAATGTGCCTTGCATAAATGAAAGATCTTGAACTATGAGTTTTTTGTTTTCTTTTGCTATTTTAACTAAAACATGATTTAATCCAGAATTCCTATAATGGGTGTAGTCAAATTTTCGATTAAATTCTGGAGAAATTAAACCAGCCACCTTACGATTTTCTAAGGCAATCCGATTAATCTGATCATCCAAACCCAAGATAAAAATAAATTCAAATTTATTTTCTGCCTTATCAATTGCTCTCCTTAATTTCTCAATATCCCCTATATTGATTAAACAAGAATTATATTTTTCACTTTCGACATATTCCAGATTATCTATAGAATTAATCTCTTTTATAAAAAAAATCTTCGAATAACCTTTATCTTTTGCTATATTCTCGATATATTTATCTTTCTTTCCTATAAAAAATAACTTATTTTCCATATTATGTTATATTCTTTTAATTTTTCGCCCCGAAGGCAATATGGCGATAAACCGCGAGTAATTATTAATTATCAATTATTTGTGCATCTTTTACCCTTCAGGATGCCTTTTTTCCATATTTTTATTTAATTACAAATAATTGATTATCTGTAACATCAAAAATACCCAGTCTTGCTCCTGTATCTATCCAACCATGTGCATAATTTAATGCTGCAAAGGCATTTACATAATGTTTTTCTTCCTTAAAATAATGTGCATCCGAAACATAAGCAGAGGCCATGTCTATGATTTCTTTGGCTTCTTTTTCTTTTCCCTTAACAATATTCTTTTTTATAATTGATAGGGCTTTTTCAGTAATGGCAAAGTATTTACTAAGTCTCTTATCGCAGATTATATCTGTTTTTTTATCCATATCTTTATAAATTAAAAGGAATTTAAAAACATATCTTAAAGATGTTAAAGAAAGGGGCGATTATTGTTTTAGATGGGATAGATGGTTCTGGAAAGACGACAATATCTAAACTTCTCCTAGATTATTTAAAAGAACATGGTCGGGAGGTTTTTTATTTAAGCGAGCCAAATGAATCTTCAGATACTGGGAAATTAATTGAATCAATGCTCAGAAAAAGAGACTCCAACAAAGTTAAAACTAATAAATGGGTTGAGCTTTTTACTAAGAATAGAAAAGAATCTGAAAAAACAATTAAAGAATCCCTAAACAACGGAAAGATTGTAATTTTAGACAGATATTATTATAGTACTCTTGCCTATCAGCTTGAACCAAAAAAATGGCAAGCTTATTCTGAACAATTCATCAAGCCAGACATTGTTTTTATTCTTGATGTAGATGAAAAAATAGGAATTGCGAGGGTAAAATACAAATATGAAAAAACCAAAGAAAAGATGGCTTATTTTGAAAAGGAAAAAATTCTAAAAGAAGTTAGAAGAAAATTCCTAGCAATTCCCCAATTCTTAAAAGACAACATAAAAATCATTGATTCTAGTAGAGAAATCAAAGATGTTTGGTTTGATATAAAGAGAGAAGTTAATGAAATTGTTTTTGGGAACTGAAAATATCTTGGTTGTTCTAGACAAAAGATTTATAATTAAACATTCTCCAAAATAGTTATGACAATAAAACCTTATGTGGGAATAACTGGTCCGGTTAATGTTCAGGAAACACAAGATATCTGCAGGAAGTTTTCTGAAGAAGAATATTCTATGGAGACCCCACACATTCCGATGCTTGGATTTTTGGTAAGTTACAAAACATTAAATGAGCAATCAACTCAAAATAGAAGGTATCCCCCAATAAGAGATTTGCCAAAATTATTGCAAGCAACAGGGGGCAAGGTTTTAACCATGGTCCATTATAATTCAAAGGAACCTGATTCATTATCCGACCAGGTTTTTAAAATATTTAACGAAATTTATGAAACCGATTTATGCAGAGCAATTCAATTAAATATTGTTTGGCCAAATATTAACCAGGTTACCAAAATAAAAGAAAAATATCCAGATATGCAAATTGTTTTTCAAGCATCGCACAGGGCAATGGATGGAAAAACACCAACCCAAATAACAAAAGGGATTAAAGAATACGGAAATTTGATAAATTACGTCCTTATTGATCCCTCTGGCGGTAGGGGCTTAGAATTTGATTTGGATTCATCCATTAGCTTATATTCTAAGTTAATGGAACAATGTCCTAACCTAATAATTGGTTTTGCTGGTGGTTTTACAGGCGAAAATGTTTCTTTAAAGACAAGAGAACTAATTGAAGGAATTGGTAACAAGAACTTCTGTATTGATGCTGAAGGTGGATTACGGGATAAAATTACTCCCGCATATGGTGATGATTTATTAAATCTTAAGAAAGTTAGAAGATATATCGAATCTGCCCATTCAGTTTTAAAATAAAATTTATCTAAAACTTTTTATCAGTGGTTTTAATGCAAGAATTATACTTATTGTTAAAAATATAGCCCAATGTGTATTTGTTACTAAATTTGCAAGCCCGGGGATAAGTGAAACAAAGCCTAGTGTTGCAAAGAATACTGCAATTTTTGTTAGAAAGATATCTAACATGGTGTATTTTTTAAAATTCATTTTATTTCTTCAACCCAGAATCAACAACATCTTTTGGCCAGCCTGCGTCTAGAAGTTTCTTTTTTATATCGTTTTCATTTATTCCTTGACCCCTTGCTGTTTTAATATAATTTGTTAATTCAGGATAATTTGCTTTTGCTGATGGTGTTTGTGATATTTTCTCTACATCTAATTTTGGTTTTCCTTTAATTATTCCGACTGGTTTTCTCTTAACTAAAAATAATGATACTAAAACACCACCAATAATTGCTATTGGTACTGCAATTTTTACCCATAATGGAACATTGCTTAAATCAATTCCAAATCCACCAGAACATTCTCTTGTTTCATCTAATGGTTTCAAAAATCCTGTTCCGCAATTATTATTATCTGTACAAACTTTTGCTTGTTTTCCATCTTGACATGTTCCCCATTTACAATCCCAGTTTTCTGTGCAACAATTTCTTTGTTGTACATATTCTGAATTTCTTGAACTACATCTATTTCTATCATTACATATTTGTGTTTGGATTCCAGAATCATCACAATAACTCCAATCTGCACACTCCCAATCTTCTGTACAACCATATACACAAACTTCTGATTCTGTGTTTGACATAGTACATCGGGTACAACTTCTTGTTCTTATTCCTTCTGCCCCACATGAACTCCATGTTCCACAATTCCAATCTTCATAACACCTAGTGGTATCATCTCCTCCACCACCGCCTCCACTAGAACCCCCACAATCTGAAGTGGAAGAACAATCACTGTCCATATTCATACCAATTTTCTTAGCACATGTACTACCTACACAAATACGGTAGGTTGTATCATTTAAGAAAAATGTTGTGTTATCTGAAGCCATAATAACTCCATCTGCAACCAATGAAAAGTTTAAGATGAAATATCCCAAATCTAAATCTGGAGTTATAATATCAAAAGGAGAGTTAATAGTAGTATCACTTAGATTTGCACTATAAACATTATTCCAACCAGCACACGAATAGGTGTTATTTGAACATTGCCCACCATTTGCTGTTGTTTGACAACTGAAGCAATTTCCACTGACCAAGTTACTAATTAAGTAAGTACTAACTACACAATTATTTTCAAGGCAAGAATACTCTGTTAATGCTGTGTTCGAACAGGTATCTGTAAAGTTTCCATTTACCCCTGAGCATGTCCCTGCGATTAATGAAAAGTTTCCACCGTCTGTCTCTGTACAACTTCCTGCTGGAGCCTGATTACATACCCCTGCTGAAATATTACAACCATAAGCACAATTTGCTGTTCTATTTATACAAATAGAAGATTCACAATAGTATTCATTTAAGTATGTTGAATCAAAACAGGTATCATTTAATTGTGTGGGGTTATATGTTCCAGAACATGGATCTTGTATATTTTCATCGCCCCCACCAATACAACTTCCTGTTGGCCATACTAAAAAATTATTGGTTTCATCTAATTCACAAACAATATTTTCTCTATCTGCACTGATGTTATATGTATATCCAAGTGCATCCCCTATATAAACTGTGGTTGACAAACCCGGATTTAATGAGACAAGGGTGCTATTAATATCTTCACAGACCATAACAAAACGTCTACAAGGCAAGGCTAAGGTTGTTAAATCTTGTGTAAAAGATTGTATTGCTTTTGTTGCAACTATTGCTGGCTCATCTATACATTTTCTTCTCATTTGACAAACAGTTATATTTGCAATTCCTGCACCTGTTCCTTTATTCATCACATTAACTAATAGGTAATTTGAACCAGGATAATAAACTGGGTTTGAAACTTCGAAATCTGGAAGTCTTGGGATTGAAACAGATAATCTATTATTTGTATAATCTGACTCAAATATTGTTTTGCTTGGGTTTGCATCAAGAGTAAATGTGGTTCCATCAAATAAGGTATTTTGCACGTTGATTGTTCGTACCTCTCCACCTATAAGACTTGATACATCTATATTTGGAATTAATGTTTGGACACATAGTGCATCTTGACTTGGTGTTATCATCATCCCAGTTATTGCTTTTGTTGTTATGCTCATAACCTCCTCGTAACGTGTACAAAAAGATAATACAAATGGTCCTGTTGGATTTGCCCCATTATTTTTTAAGGTTATTGCCATTGTTTTTATTTTACAATCATATACATAATTTAAAACTTGAATATCTGGTAGTTGTGTAATTGGTGTTATGTATGTCTCGTTAATATTATTTGCTTCTCCGACTGTTCCTTCTGCAATAACATTTGTTGAATCTACTATAATTTTTATTGTTTTTCCCTCATAATCTCTGTTTAAATCTGTATAGAAAATTATACCTCTCCCTTCTAATCCTGCAACAGTTCCCCCTGCTGGAATTGAATCAAGAGTAATTGAATTTATATTATAACATGTTGTCTGACTACTTACTGCTTTTGCTATTATCGGTGCAGATATTAATCCGACATAACAAACAGAAACAATAGAACCTGCTTGAGCTGTTAATCCTCCGACATTTTTTATTTTACCCTTTAATTGTTTTGCTTGGTAATCATAAATTAATTCGGTTAAAATCAAATCTGCTGGAATTGGTGCTGTCCCTATTGTTAGGTTTAATTGATTATTGGTTGGATTTGTATCTGCTATTGAAGATACTGAAACAGTTATGTTTTTATTAATTAAATTTTGATTGAATGAAACTGTTTTAGTTTCATCATAATTTAATCCATCTAAATATTGTGTTTCTAAAAGGCAAATATTTCCAATTACTGCTGCAGTCATTTGAGCTGGACAAAACTTTACTGTACTATCAACCCTTTCATAAAGACTAACAGATATTGCCGTTGTGCTTGGAACGCTTTGTCCCCAATTTTTAACATTAACATCAAGAGTATTTGTATTAAAATTATAATTAGCATTAGTTATGTTCAAATCTGTTTGGGGAAGTATAAAATAGTATTCTATATTGTTGTTTTCGTTTGTCTCTCCAACCATTGGTGGATTGTCAAGAACTATTTTAATGATATTTCCTGCGAGAACGTAAGTAGCTAAATTAAATTCTATTGCTTTAGAAGAAGCAAAATTCATTGTTTCTTGGTTGATTATTTCATTTCCCGAAGTAGATGATAATTCACTCTCTGCCGTTACTCTTCCCATTGTAACATCTTGTGAAGTTATAAATGCCCCCGTATTATTATTATATATTTGAACTGTAAATTCAACAGATTTGTCCAGCGTATCTGTTTTTGCTATAATTATTCTTAATATCTTTGTATCATAATTATAATCTACTGCAGACACGTATAAATCTCCATTAATTGTCACATATCCTGCAGGAACATTCCCTGTTATTGAATTCCCAGTAATGGGTGCAATTGCATATAAGCTAACCGGAGGTTTAGGAACAATTATAGTTCCCCCACAATATCCAAATCCCTCTCCACTTCCAATTGGTTCATCGCCATTAACATTATTATATGTTCCAGATGTTAAATTTCCAGAATATGGGATTGTTGAATCATGTGCTAAAATAAATGACTCTAATGAAACATTTCTGTAATCTGTACATCTATCAAAACATTGTTGGGTCCCACCGCAATTTAAATTACCATAATATAATCCTTGGCCAAAACCCACATTACAACATCTATGACCTCTTGTTGTACAGTTTCCAGTATATTCTGAAAAATCTGGACATGTATCCCATGGACTATCGGGAGCAACAATATTTCTGCAATTACCCGTAACTTTATCATAGGTGTGCCATTCTGACAAGCTTCCATCAGAACATTCGTAATATAGTGGACAAGCTGGTGAAGACATTAGAATTTGTATTATAGAATTTTTTGGTATTAAATCTCCTCGTGAAAATGCCAATGAAAATTCTCCATCTACTCTTGCATTTGAAGAATCATAATAATCGTGTCTCAAATTTAAATCACTAACTACATTTCCAGTTATTGAATTGTTTATAATAATTAGATTAAATATAAGTAATATTGCGATAAATGATAAAAAAACTAAAAAAGGTGTTGAGGGTAGTCCAAAAAATAAATCTCTTTCTTTAGTTCTTTTCCGATAGTCAAATTTTTTTGAAAAAACCATTTTCTCTTTTTTAATAAAACGTACAATAATAATTCATAGTTTTAGTATTTAAACTTTTCTGGACCACTACTGATTGTGCTACAAATTTCATTTTTGCGAGATTTGCACGAGGGCGAATGAATTTATCCAAGAAAATATTTTTATCCCTTAATATTTCCAATAGGTTTTAGTTTTACAACTTTTAATGCAATTCCCGAATCGTGCATTGAATTAACAACGTTATTTACATCTTTGTATGCTTCTGGTGCTTCTTCTGCAACACCAGATAAACTTCTTGCTCGAACATAAATTCCTTTCTTAAGTAATTCTAAAATTAAATGTGATCCTTGTTCTATTTTTTTTGCCGCATGTCTTGACATTGCTCTTCCTGCACCATGACAAGAACTTCCAAAACAATTTTTCATTGCAAAATTTGTTCCATGCAAAATATATGATTCTGTACCCATACTCCCCCCAATAATTACTGGTTGTCCAACAGCAGAATATTTTTTTGGAATTAAATTGTGACCTGGTCCAAATGCTCTTGTTGCACCTTTTCTATGAACAAGAACTTTCTTTTTTTTGTTGCTTTTATTGTCGACAAAATGTTCCTCTATTTTTGCGCTATTATGTGAAACTTCATATAATGTTTCTAATTTATTTTGTGGAAAAATTTTATCAAAAATTTCTCTTGTTAAATGGGTGATTACTTCCCGATTAGCATAAGCATAATTTAATGCACAACACATTGCAGAATAATATTTTTGTCCTTCATTTGAATTTATCGGAGCGCAAACTAATTCCTTTTCTCGAATTGGAATTTTATATTTCCTAGAAGCTTCTGCTAAAACCTTAAGGTAATCTGTACCGATTTGATGACCTAATGCTCTTGAACCACAATGAATGGATGCAACAATTTGGTTTTTTTCTAAACCAAATATTTTTGCTGCTTTTTCATCATAAATTTCATCCACATATTGAATTTCAAGATAATGATTTCCGCTTCCAAGAGTCCCTATTTGGTTTTTTTCTCTTTGAATTGCAATTTGTGAAACATTTTTTGGAATTGCTCCACTTATTTCCCCCTTATCTTCTAAAAATTGCAAATCTTTCTGATCACCATAATTATTTTCAACAGCCCATCTTGCACCATTTGTTAATACTTCATTGACTTGTCTATTATTGAGCATAATTTTTCCACGAATCCCTAAACCCACTGGAACATGATTAAAAAGAGAATCACAAAGTAATTTTATTTTTGGTTTTACTTCATCTAAAAAAAGATTTGTTTTAATTGTTCTTACTCCACAACCACCATCAAATCCAACACCCCCGACGGAAACAATCCCCTCTTCTAAATCAAATGCACCAACTCCGCCAATGGGAAAACCATACCCCCAATGTGCATCTGCCATTGCTATTGATGCCTTTTGTATTCCGGGAAGACATGCAACATTCGATGTTTGTTCAAAAACCTTATCATCCATTTCTTCAATTAATTTTTGCGAAGCAAAAATTCTTCCTGGAACTCGCATTTCTCCAGATTTTTGGATATCCCACTCATAATTATTTATTTTTTTAAATTTTGAAATTTCCATTTTTACATTAATCCTATTATTATACTATATAGCACATATTATAATAAATCTCATTTATACATCCACAATACATTGAGATATCCAATTTTTATCTTTATCTAGATATACTCTTAATTCCCCATAAGTTGCTGCTTTTACTTCTACTTTAATATTGTGTTTTGTAATATTCAATTTTTCTCCAAATGCTTCTGCTTTTAATTCCAATTGTTTTTTTGATTTATTTTCTTTAATATATACTATGAATTTTCCAAAAACCATCTCTTTAATAGCAGATGTTGTGATTAATTTATTTAAAAATTCTACAAAAATTTCTTCTAAATTTTCTGCCTTTGCACTAATTAAGATTTTCTTTAATGGTTTTATTTTTTTGATATCTACTTGCACATTGAATAAGCATTTTGCAGATTCTTCAAATGATTTTTCTTTTGTCTTACCAATTCCCCGAATGCCAATATCTGCCTTGTGTTCAAATGTTTGAAAAGTCATTTTGTTTTTATTTTTCCCAAAGGTAAATCTTTACTTTTTTAGTTATTATCTTTTCATTGTTTCCAAAATTAGCTAAAAATTCGGTTGTTGAAACCTCAGATAATCTTGGAATGTCCTTAGAATCACACCCATCATCTGGCTCACATATTCTAACTTGCGAATTTATATCTTTATTAAATGTTAAAAGATATGCCTGAATTGAAGAATTTAATTCCCAAATATTGTTATTTTTAATATCATTTCTAAATGTTTCATCTGTCTCTAAATATTCTGAAATATAATCTAATAACATTGCATTTTGATCTTCCCTATTATAGCTTGTACTTGTAATCTGTTTTTGCTTTTCTAATGAGGTAAATAAAAATCCAAATAAGATCATTAACGCAATTGTTGCTTCAAGCACAATTATGAATGCTTTTTTATTCTTGTTTTCTTTTTGAATTAATTTTTTCATTTTATCTAATCCCAAAGTTTTATTGTAACTTTAACGTCACAAATGATTTTTGGAGTGATGAATAGTTTTACTGGAAATTCTCCTGCAGTCACTTCCACATTTTTTGGAATATGCCTTGAAACAGTCATCCCCTTAAAAATTAAACAGGGACTCACTTCCAAATTAAAATTCTTATTTTCTGCCACTACTTCTTTTAAGATTTCATAATTTGTACTATAATTTTCTTGAAATTCCTTTAACTTATCAAAACTGATTGCTTTAAATTTTTCTTCTAAAGAAAAATTGGGTGTTGTTGGTTGTTCATCACAATTAACTCCCGTTGTAGGGGTACTATTTGGAGAAATTATAAAAATATATTGGCCATTGTTTTTCTCTACTGCAAGATTATTTCCATTCCATTGAAACCTCTTTTCTTCTCCTTGAGAATCAAGTATCGTTAAATTATTTGGATTATTAACTATATTCTTCGGAATCGCCTCTGAAGAAATAATCAAACATGTCCCCCTATTGTTACTTACATAATATTTTGAATATGTTATTTCTATTTCTTTTCTTAAATTATTTTCAACAGCAGTTAGATAATCTTTATGTTGTATTAAATTAAAACTCAGAGCAAAATAGATAATCACAACTACGCCAAATAAAAAAATAATCATTGCAGAAATATATTCGACTTGATTCATTCCTTTCTTATCCATTTTATTTTGTCTATACTCTCTTCTTTACTTTAATTGCTGTAGGTGCTTCTCCACCATGCCATGTGAATCTTGGTCTGACCCTCATTGGATAAAGTCTTTCAGAATTATCATCAAGAATTATTGCAGAACCCTTTAATCTTGGTAAATTATCTAATTGAGATTTAATATCTGCAAATAAATAACTCTGCATAATATAATTTAATGCATCTACATCTGGTTTGGCCGTAACTCTATGGGAAATTACAATATCTGATTGAGTCATAACATCGTGATGAATTTGTCCTGGTTGTTGTGTTGCAAGAACTAAAGAAACACCAGGTTGCCTTCCTTCTCTGAGCAATTGAATAAGTGCATCTGTTGCAGGTGTTTTTCCATTTAATGGCAAGAATTCATGGGCTTCATCAATTAATAACCAAGCCATCGGCATAACTCTTTTTTCTTTATAGTACAAATAATCTAATCCGTGTTGAACTGCCTGAACTTCTTCTTCTTTTCTTGCAGCCATCCTTTCAGTAAATATTTTTTTTGAAAGCAAACCGATGACTAATGCCCTAACATTAAAACTCCCTATGCTAGAATAGACACTTAAATCTAAAATAGAAGTTGTCCCTGCTTTGATAATCTCTTGTACAGATGTTCCTTCTTGTTTTTTTGTTGCAAATAATCCCCATGTTTGTGCACCTTCGAATAAATTTATTGCAGCATTTTTTGTTTCTGATGTCGCATTAGGATCAATTTTAATTGTTGCAATAATATCTGATAAATCAAATCGTTTTATTAAATTATCTTCATATTGTTCTGTTAATCTTGTTACTGCTCTTTGAATTGCAATGCCAACTGGAGAAATAAAATCTAGGTTAAATGTAATTATCCAATCATCTGCAGTCATGTCATGAACATTTAAGGCGAATGCAACATCTGCATGAATCCCCTTTTCCTTAAATTTTTCGAAATGGCCGTGTGGAATTAAAACCTGAATTGGAAGTGTTTTCGCATCTACATTCCAATCTTTTCTTAATTCTGATTCTTTTTCATTTTTATATGCCATTGTCCAAAAAATTCCCATTGTATCAAAAATCAAAACAGAAATATTTTTAGCAACTTCTTCTGGGAGATTTGTAATTTCTTCTGCGATAACTCCTAAGGAATATGATTTTCCACTGCCCCTTTTACCAGAAACTAAAACAACATGGCTCCTTGCAATGTCCATCATAACTCGATTACTAAGACTAGTAAGCTGGCCCATCTTGACATAGTGTTTCCCGAGATAAATTAAACCTTCATCTCCAAATTTCTTTTTATCAGATGCATCTCTTCCAATAATTATATCTTCTGGCATTGTTACCTCTTTTTTATTCTTTATTTAGGAAATCCTTCTTTATAAATTTATTTTTAATTTTTTATTAATTTAAAATAAATTTGAGAAACATTTTTAAAGCACATTTTTATTAAACTAAAATGGAAGAGGGACATACAGAACACCATGAACATGCAGAACATCATCAATTTCATGAAGTTCATCACAAAAAAAGAGTAAATAAAAAAAATCTTTTTATTTTTGGAGGATTAATCCTACTCGTTATTGTAGCAATAATATTATTATTTATAGCCTTCAAACCAAGTCAAAGCATAGAAAAATATAATGTTTCTTATTCTCTTGAATTAGCAGATGGTACAAGTATCTTAACGGAAAATTCAATATTTAACGAAGATTCTTTTTCATCAACACTTGGATTAAATTCCAAAACAATTGATTCTGAAATTGATTCTCTTGCAATTGGTCAGGAAAAAACAATTACCTTGAGTGCAGAAGATGCATTTGGTGAATATGATCCTGAATTAAATATGAGTATAAATAGGACCCAAGAAATGGAAAGAAAGAGAACCATTCCAAGAACAATTACAATAGGATTAAGTGATTTTACAGATGCATTTGATGAACAACCAATTGTTGGAAGAACATATTCATTAGACTCCGACCCATTTCAATACAAGGTTCTGAGTTCTGCAAATGATCAAGTTGAATTAAGTAGGGAAATTAATGTTGGGGCAACTGTTCCAAATTCTTTATTCCCATTAAAAGTAACTTCTGTTAATATAACTGAAATTTCATTAGAAATGCAAGCAAATAATACCGTTATCCCAAGTGAAAATGGAAACTGGGATGTTACTGTTGATTCAAAGAACATTTATCTTAAATTAACTCCAATAATCGGACAAAATATTGATTTTGGATATGCTGGTGGGAGAGTTGTTGGATTCTCTACTAATCAGATATATGTTGATGCAAATGTTCCATATGCTGGAGAAAAAATTATTATTAAATTAAAACTTGAAAACAAATTTACAGAAAAAATAGCTTCTTCAAATCAGGGATACATTTCAGGTGCTCCAACGATGCAGGTTTTCATAATGAGTCATTGTCCATTTGGAACACAGATGGTTAAAGGAATCTTACCTGTAATGGAGAAATTCAAAGGAAAAGCAAATATTGAAGTTAGATTTGTTGGTTATACTATGCACGGAGCTCAAGAAGATTTAGACAATAATAGAATGATTTGCGTAAGAGAAGAACAAAATTCAAAATTGATTCCATATTTAGAATGCTTTGTTTCAAATACCGGAAGTGAAGCAGACTCACAAAAATGTATTACCCAGGTTGGTCTTGATAAATCAAAATTAGATTCATGCATGGATTTAAGAGTAGCAGAATATATGAAAGCAGATAAAGAATTAAACACAAAATATGGTGTTCAAGGTTCTCCAACAGTTATACTTGATGGCAAAGAAGCAAGCATTTATCCAAGAGACCCAACAACTGTCGCAAAAGCATTATGTGACGCATTTACAAGCAACAAACCAAGTGAATGCTCATTGACTTTTTCAACAACAAACCCTTCAGCAGGTTTCGGAACAGGTTCAAGTACATCTAGTGAAGCAAGTTGCGGATAATTAAAAATAATTACCGACTTCTCTTGACATTAATTCTCGGACAATATTTTTGTATTGGACATTTAGAACACCAAGGAGAAATTGGCTGACATATTGTTTTTCCGAATAGTACAAAAATTCCATTAAATTCCATCCAGTATTTCTTTGGAAGAATCTCTCTTAATGCAAATTCTGTTTTCTCTGGTGTTTTTGTTTTAACCCAGCCAAGCCTGTTTGGAATCCTATGGCAATGGGTATCGATTGGTAGAACTTGTTGGCAGAATGCAAATGATAAAACAATATTGGCCGTCTTTCTTCCTACCCCTTTAATCGAAAGTAATTCTTCTTCGGTGTTTGGAACTTTTCCATTAAATCTTGTTAGAATTTCTTTTGAAACTGATTTTAAAACTCTTGATTTCTTTTTATAATGGCCAGAACTATAAATTAATTTTTCAAGTTTTTTCATTGGTAAAGCAATTATTTTTCTTGGCATATCTGCTTCTGCAAAAAGCATATTACTTGCTTTTTCTGTATTTTTATCCTGTGTTCTTAAACTAAGCAAACAACTAACAAGAATTCTAAATGGATCTTCTTTATTGCACCTCATTCGATTTAATGTTGTTCTCTCTGAATAATTGAAATGTTTTGCAAGAAGCCGCATTTCGCTAGAAATATTCTGAATATATTTGTTCATTGTATACTTAATAACCCTAAGATTATAAAGATTTCTCAGAAACATTTAAAAAGTTAAATATTGTTAACTTTTTAGGAGAAATTAATAAAAATGTATTTATTACCTCAAGAAGTTGAAGTGTGGTATATTATCCCAACAATCAGAAAATATCTTGCTACAGAGCTTGTAAAAAACCATAAATTAACCTTAGAAAAAACAGGAAGTATCATTGGGGTGAGCAAAGCAGCTGTTTCACAATATCTTAACAAAAAACGTGCAGAAAAACTTAAAATGAATAAAGAGATGGTTAATGAAATAAAAAAATCAGCTGACAAAATTGCAGACAATAATAGCATTGGATTAAGTGAAATTTTACGATTAGTTAAGGTGGCAAAAGAAAAAGGTTTTGCGTGCGAAGCATGCAAAAAATATAATAAAGGAATACTGGATATATGTAAGGGAGATAAAAAATACTAAATAAAAATGATAAAAATAAAGAAGCTCAAACTATTTGGATTTAGTCAAGAAAAAGATTTTTTCCATATAAAATTTGACAAAAAACAAATGGCAATTCCTATCTTACGAGAAATTTTATCTGAACTTAAAATATATCCATTACATGAATTTATGACTGATGTCCATACAGACAAAGAGAAAAAAATAACTCTTTTAAATGATTATTTCATTCATGCTGAAAATAAGACTATCGACTTAGAAATATTTTTTGGAAAAGATAGAATTGTTTTGGTATTTAGAACAAGAAACATAATTAAGATTAAGAAGATAATTGATAAATATTTTTATTGGAAATAAAAATGACACAACAAAAAAAGATATATTTAGATCATGCAGCAACTACGCCTGTTGCACCAGAGGTTTTGCAGGCAATGCAACCTTATTTTTCTGAAAAATTTGGCAATGCTGGTTCCTTACATTCGTTCGGAAGAGAAGCTAGAGAATCTCTTGAAGATTCTAGAAAGAAAGTTGCTAAAATGATAAATGCACGACCAAATGAGATAATCTTTACATCTGGTGGGACAGAATCAAATAATCTTGCCATAAAAGGTATTGCTTATGCAAACAAAAATCTAGGAAACCACATTATTACGACAAAAATAGAACATCCCGCAATTGAAGAACCATGCTTATGGCTTGAAAAAAATGGGTTTAATATTACTTTTTTGAACGTTGATAAAGACGGATTAATTAATTTAAGAGAATTAGAACAAGCAATTACTGAAAAAACAATTCTTGTTTCGATTATGTTTGCAAATAATGAAATCGGAACAATTCAACCAATTGAAGAAATTGGAAAAATCTGTAAAAAACAAAAACACAAGGTATATTTTCATACAGATGCTGTTCAAGGACTTGGAAAAGAAAAAATAGATATCAAAAAAATGAATATAGATTTATTGAGTGCTTCTGGACATAAAATTTACGGTCCAAAAGGAATTGGGCTCCTTTATATTAATCAGGACGTCAAAATAGAAGGGATTCAACATGGTGGTGGTCATGAATTTCATCTTAGGAGTGGAACAGAAAATGTTCCGGGCATTGTCGGATTTTCAAAAGCCCTATACTTAATGGATAAAGATATGGAAAAAGAAAATAAAAGACTTAAAGAATTAAGAGATAATGTAATAAAAAGAATATTAGAAGAAATACCAAAAAGTCATTTAAATGGTCATCCTACAAAAAGGCTTGCAAATAATATTCATTTTTATTTTGAAGGTGTGGAGGGTGAAGCACTCCTTATTAGACTAGATGGAAAGGGAATTGCTGTAAGTACTGGAAGTGCATGTTCAAGCCATTCATTAAAACCAAGCCATGTTTTAACGGCAATTGGATTAAAACCAGAATTAGCCCACGGTTCATTAAGAATAACGATGGGAAAATCCACTACAAAAGAAGACATGAACTTTGTTGTTGATGAGTTAAAAAAAATAGTTCAATCATTGAGGAAAATTAGCCCTTTTGGGAAGTGGTAATATTTAAAATGGTAAACAAAAAGAATATAATAAAAACTAAAAAAATAGAAAAAGATATTATAAATAAACACCAAACAATAGCTGAAGCGATAAATAAACATCCTGAAATTGTTCCGGTTTTTCTTAAACACGGTTTATCATGTATTGGTTGTCCTTTTGCAATATCTGAAACAATTGAACAAGGAGCCGATGGACATGGGATTAATGTTGAAAATTTAATAAAAGAACTAAACCAAAAGGTAAAAAAGGGTAAAAACTAACATAATATATAAAATGACAATAAAAGCGATTATATTTGATTTTGACGGAACCTTGGCAGATACTAAAAAAATCTGGATTTCATCCATTAAACAGGCATTGGATAAACATAGACTCTTCTTCGATATTGAAACAATTGAAAAAAAACTTGGACCAAAACTTCAAATGACTTTTCAAAATCTTGGTGTGACAGATGCCCATGGAAAGATTAGACATGAGGTACATGAACAAATTATGAAAAAAATAAACAAGGTAAAGCCCTGTCCGTATATCAAAGAAACCTTGAAATATTTCAAAAAAACTAAAAAAATAAAAGTTATTTTATTAACAAACACCATAAGAAGGATAATTATTGCTTTACTTAAAAAAATAAGGATTTTAAATTTCTTTGATGAGGTATATTGTGCAGATGATTTCGATACAAAAGACCAATTAATAGTTTCCTTAGCTAAAAAGAATAATATTAAGACAAAAGAAATTATATATGTTGGAGATAAAGTCCATGATATATCTATTGGGAAAAAGGCAAAATGTGCATATTATGTTGTTTTAGAATGTGGTTTTGATAAAAATATTTTGAAAAAGAGAAGGGAAAAATTTATTCTTAAAGATATAAGGCAATTAAAAAAAATTGTATAAATTTAAACCTAAAACAAATAAAATGTCGATTGTTTATTCTGAAAAAGTTATTGAACACTTCACAAAACCAAGAAATGTTGGTGAAATAAAAAATGCAGATGGTGTTGGGCAAGTAGGGAATAGGATTTGTGGAGATGTTATGAAAGTTTATATTAAAATTGCTAAATCAACTAGCGGAAAAAATAAAGGGAAAGAAATTATTAAGGATATCAAATTCCAAACACTGGGGTGCGCTGCAGCAATTGCAACATCTAGTATGATTACAGAATTGGCAAAGGGCAAAACCCTGGATGAAGCAAGTAAAATTACAAGAAAGGATGTTTCTAAGTCGCTTGATTCCTTACCTCCAATAAAAGAACATTGTTCAAATCTCGCAGCAGACGCATTGCATGAAGCGATTAGGAATTATAAAAAGAAAAATAAGGTATGATTGTTATTCTAGTTGGATTAGAAGATTTTTAGAATAAATTGGGCAAATTCCTTTGCCTCAAACAAATCATGTTTATCTGGTCTTCCTCGATTAACATTAAATATTTTAAAAAGCCAAAAATCATCATGCCCCTTACAACCAAACTGCCCGATTACTTTTGCGTTTTTATGTTCTAATATTTCTTTCATTACTTTAATTCCCCTTTTTGATCCACCATAGGTACCAAAGACAACATATTTCTTTTCATTCATATCTTTATTTTTTAATTTTTGAATAAAATTTTCTATTTCTGCAGAAATTTTCATCCCATAAATACCGGATCCGATAAAAATCAAATTATATTTATCTAAATTTATTTTTGGATTTTCTTTTATATTTAAAAATTTACATTTTAAGGTTCTTGCAAATACTTTAGCAATCTTTTGTGTATTGCCTGTTCTCGAATAATAAATAACAATTGCTTTTGGTTTTTTCATAAAATTAAACTGAAATTAACATATTTAAAGGTTGTCTGTTTAGCATAACTATGGTGGCTAAAAACAAAAAAATACGCGCATTAGCAATGTTTTCTGGAGGTTTAGATAGTATTCTTGCAATTAAACTAATCCAAGAACAAGAAATAGAAGTAACTGCAATAAATTTTACAACTCCTTTTTTTCCAAATGATAAAGCAATAGAATCTGCAAGCAAACTTGGAATAAAATTAATTGTTGTAGATTTAAGTTCAAATAAAAATTATCTAAATATCTTGAAAAAACCAAAACACGGTTATGGTGCGGGACTAAATCCCTGTATTGATTGCAAGATTTTCATGTTAAAAGAAGCTGCAAAAGTTATGAAAAAAGAAAAATTTGATTTCATTATTACTGGGGAGGTTTTAGATGAACGACCAATGAGTCAAACATATAATAATTTAAAAATAATCGAAGCAGAATCTGGTTTGAAGGGGAAATTATTAAGGCCCTTGAGTGCAAAAGTCCTCCCAGAAACAGATATTGTAAAAAAATTTTTAGTTAATCCAAACCAGCTACTGGCTATCCATGGGAGACAACGAAAAGAACAATTTGGATTAGCCCTAAGATATAATATAACTGAATATCCAAGTCCTGCTGGCGGATGCTTACTTTGCGAAAAAACAATTAAAGCAAAACTTTTAGATTTATTTGAGTATAGAAAAATTTCAGAAATAGATTTTAATGAGCTAACTCTCCTTAAAATAGGGAGACACTTTCGAGTGGGAAAAACAAAATTTATTGTTGGTAGAAATAAAGAAGAAAATGAAAAACTCTTCTTATTGAAAAAATCAAAAGAATATTTATTCCATATCATCGGAGCAAGTAGTCCAGTGGTGCTTTTAAAAAATGAAAAACCTAAAAAGGGGGAGATTGAAATTGCTGCAAAATTTACTGCTTATTATTCCAAAAGTCCAGAGAAAAATATCTTAATTGATTATTGGAAAGATGAAAAAAATAAAGAGAAAATCAGTATTAAATTAAATGATTCAGAAATGGAAAACCTGTTAAAAAATAAAATTGGATAATATTTAAATATCGAAAAATCCAATAAGAAATATGACAAAAACAATTATTGTATATGGGACCCAAATGTGCCCTTGGTGTCATAAGATGACTGATTGGCTTAAAGAAAATGGTATCGATTTCGAATATATTGATGTTGGAAATGCAGGTATTAGTAATACTGGTACAAATGATGACTCTGTAAGAATATGGGCAGGTGGAGATTATATAACAGATGGTTCTAATAATCTACCTTTTAGTGTAACACAAGATGGAACAATGACAGCAACTAAGGCTAATATTACTGGTGAAATAACTACTCAAAAAAATAATAATGATATGTATTTAAATATAAAAAATAATCAAATATTA
>JAGVWO010000020.1:8655-12848 GCA_018304245.1 Candidatus Pacearchaeota archaeon | reverse complement strand
ATTTTTTTCTTGGATTATAAGTCACAGAAATAAATATGTAAAAATCACGGGACTTATTTTTATATTGATAGTAGTTTTTTTCACTCCCATCAAGTTTGGTTTTTGCATCTTCAATTAGCCTTAATCTTCTTTTTTCTTCCCTCTCAAGTGCATTATCAAAAACATTTTTTGCGATTTCTTGATAGTTTTTTCTTGACATTCCTGGTGTAAACCCTATCTTTCAGACATTCACGGCAGATGATCTGTCCATTTGGGTCTACCCACGGGTAGATGTTCTTTAAATTCCTTTCAATCATCTTTCCGCATTTATCACAGATTTCCATTTTATATATTTGTTATCTCTCTATATAAAATTTATGTAAACCACCCCCCAGATTCATGCAAATTTAAAATCCGAGATAATGCAAGGTTTTGGGTTAAATCCCCTTTTCCGTGACAGGAAACACCTATTTTAACGTGATTTAAGCGTCTAAATCGATTAATCGGTCAAATATCGGGGGAAATTAGCTTATTTGGATTTTTCGTGCAAGTCTTAAACTAGAACATAAACATTATAAAATATATTTTGTAATGTATATTATGCAGAATATAATAGGGAAATTAATTCTATCTGTAATCTTCTTAATAATTTGTTTTATCTATGTTGGATTTTATTTTGCATCTGGAAATATTCATATTAATGAGGTTATGTATGATATTAATGGAACAGATACAGATCATGAATGGTTAGAAGTATATAATAATTGTAGCGAAGAGATAAACCTAAGTGGATGGAAGTTTTTTGAAGGTGGAACAAATCACGCAATTACATTATATTATGGTAAAATAGAATTAGATATTGGAGATTATGCAGTAATCGTTCAAGACCCAGAAACTTTTTTAATAGATAATCCAAATTTTCAAGGGAATATTTTAGATAGTAGTTTTTCTTTAAGCAATACCGGGGAATTAATTGCAATAAAAAATTCTTCCCTATTTATGATAGATGAATTAAATTACTCTCTTTATTTAAGTGCAAATGGAGATGGAAATTCCCTACAATATTTTAATAATACCTGGCAAGGATGTTTTCCAACACCCGGCTTCGAAAATAATTGTTCAGTAGAAATAACTGAAGAAAATGAATCAAATATTACAATCCCCCCATCCGATTCATACATTGAAATTATGGACTATCCCGAAAAAGCAGATTTCGGAGAAGAAATAGATTTGGAATTTCATGTTTACAAGGGAGACACGGGCAAATATGCAGTTTATATTTATATGCAAAATGATGATGGCAATAAAGTAAGCGAAAAAATAACTGTTCATGCTGGAACATCTTCAACTTCCAGCAAATTTCAAGACTATTATTTCAAAGAAGAGATTTTATTAAAATGTTTAGATGAATCTGGAGATTATGAATTAGTTATTGAAGGTCTAGATACAATCGAAACAAGAGAAATAGAAATTGAAAAATGTGAAGATTTAGAGGGGGAAGAAACACAAACTAGTAGTTCGAAAACAGAATATTTTGTTGAAAATATTGAAGGCATAGAAAAAATAAAAATTGGTGAAAAAATAAATATTCTTGTGAAAATAGTTAATAATGGGAATTTTGAGAAAAGCTTTTTGGTTTGGAGTTATATCTATAATGGTCCGAAATGTTATTCTTGTATAGATAATAGGGAAGAGAATTCTCAACAAATTTCTATAGGTTCTTTTTCTGAAGAAATAATTTATTTAGAGAATATTGTTAATTCGGCATCAGTAGGAGAATACAATTTGAAAATAAAGATTTTAAAAGATGGTTTGAAAACACCAAGGGAACTCACATATCCTGTTTATTTAGAGAATTCTGAAGAAACATTAATCAATACAGAATATGGGGAAAGAATAACTGGAAACGTCATTCAACCAAATAATTTTTATTCAATCAACGAAATGAAATCTAAAAAATCTATCTTTCTAGAAGCAACACCTTATTTACTTTCTACTCTAGCCATGCTTTTTTGTGTTTATTTGGTTGTTAAAAAGATATAAAAAATATAAAAAAGATTTAAAAGCATAAGTTTTATTCAATAATTATGGAATCAAAGGAAATAAAAGAAAAAGTAAAGGAAGGGTGGGTTAGAGCAAATGTTCTTTTTGAAATAATTGGAAAACCTGCAGAACACCTGATAGACACCTTAAAAAAATTAGTCGAGTTAATTGAAAAAGACAAAAAAATAGTAATTCTTTCAAGTAAAATTCATGATGCAGAAAAAGTTGAAGATAAGGATGTCTTTTCCTCATTTTCAGAATTAGACCTTTTATTTGAAACACCAAGGGGTGCAGTAGAATTCGTATATGATTATATGCCCGCTTCAATTGAAATTACAGAACCAAATAGTTTCAATTTTAAATTAAATGAATTAAATGGAATTGTTAATGATATTGCAACAAGACTACATCAATATGATGCAACATTAAAACAAACCCATTTAGAGAAAGAGATATTGTTTAATCATATTCAAGGGATAAAGAAAGCGCTTGAAGATAAGGGTATAAAATTAGTTAGAGAAAATCAAAAGACAGACAAAAAAGAAGAGACAGAAGATAAAAAATAATTTTAAAATTCTTATTTACGGTTCGCAGGTCTTTGAAAGGTATGTTCATATCTTTTTTCAGCTTCTTTAATAAATTCACTTGCTTCTTTTCGTGGTTTTCTTTTTAGGAAAAATAGAACACCCAATAATAATGCTACAACAACTCCAAGAATTATAAAACCAAGTGTTTGATTTCCACCTGAACCCTTACATTCTCCAATACAACATAATGCAACATCTTTGCTATTATCTATTCTTCCGGTACAGCTTTCACTTGTTCCACATTCTTGCCCGCCCAATTCCTTGCAAGATTTAGACATCTCTACCGTTATATTAAATTCTACA
The DNA here is from genome assembly GCA_018304245.1 of Candidatus Pacearchaeota archaeon. GTDB lineage: Archaea > Nanobdellota > Nanobdellia > Pacearchaeales > UBA284 > UBA284. Next base: position 9,936 of record JAGVWO010000020.1, on the reverse strand, counting down.
GGAATTTTTGCTTCAACTTTTTGATTATTTAGATACCCACGGGCTATTATTTCACCAGAGTATTGTTTTGATGAGATCACATTGTTTGGATTTATGATAATGTTTATTTTCTTATCAGTATTGGGAGATAATGAATTTACAAAACCAACAGAAAGTTGTGGTCCAAGCGTAATAAGAGAAGAACTCGTGGTTATTTCAATATTCTTTATTTCGGATTCAAATTTATTTTTAAGAGTAATTGAAAAAGTTTGTTCTCCCATTTTTGAAAGAATATCTCTCTTTATTTCTTTTTCATCAAAATAAAAATTCTTCTGAATTAAATCAGAATCTGTATAATTATAATCTGGTAGGATTGAAGGAATATCTCCTTCCCCTATCTCATTAGCTGAAGAATTTATAGTTCCACTAGTTATGTCTTGTGCAGATTTGTTGGTTAAAATGATTAAAGGGACATTATATGTTCTCTCAATTCCATCGAGTCCAGAAACAATAGAGACTATTTCTAAATTTTCTACGATAGTTCTTGCATCTGTTGTCCCAATGAATGGGATATTAAATGTGAGTTTCTTAATCGTTTTCGATGAGATGTTATATTTTTGAGTTGAATTTAATAGGTTAATTGCAATACTCGCATTATTTTTTCCATCATTCTTTAAAATTATATCAAATTTTCCCAAGCTTTTTGTTTGAATAATTCCAGGCCATATAGCAAGAAGTGGTTCAATTTTTCTTTCAGTAAACGTAAACCAAAGAAGATTTTCTTTTGTAGTTGGACTTGCAGAATAAAATTTATTTCTTAAATAATCTTCTGCTTTGATAATTCTATCTGAAAAAGAATAAGCTGTTTCTGGGTTTAATTGAGCCATAGCAAAAACAATTTTAGAAGTTGTTAAAACATCTTCTTTGTATTTTTCATTACTTAGGGGAAACCAACCATATTGGGATTGTGCCGAGACCAGGGTATTTAATGAATTAGTATCTGCAGAAAGATAATATAAAATTGCCTTATCTGAATTTGTTAAATTTTTAGAATAAAGCCAAGATAATGTTCCTTGACCGAGAGGATAGTTATTTTCTTTTAATGCAAGCAGAGAATAAATTGTGCTGTTAATATCACAGACATCTCCAGGAAATTTACTATAACAACCCGTATTTTCTATAATGTAAGATAACACATTTTCATTTTGTGTGAAGTTAAATTCTTTTGAATTATTATCTTGCGTATAAACCATTTTTGCACTTGTCTGGTTTTCACATTTTAAAGAAATTACAATTTGATTT
>JAGVWO010000020.1:0-8638 GCA_018304245.1 Candidatus Pacearchaeota archaeon | reverse complement strand
CTATAACTCGTTAAATCCAAGATATTTGAAATAAATTCTGTTTCATTTCCACCATTAAATGAAATATTACACTTAATAGAGGGGTCTTGTAGGATAATTTTCCATTGTCCAGTTATTAATATTTCTCGTTCTCTTATTTTATTTATCATCTGTTCTTTGATAATTGGAAAGGCAATAGAACTAAGAGATATCCATTGAGCATCGCATTCTTTTTTTATGCAATTATCTGCGCGACTAGTATATGCAGAGTAAATTTGTTCGTGAAATTCCTTATCATATTGAAATATTTTTCCGGCAAGAACAATTTGATCTAATGAAACACTATATAGGTTATTTTTTAAAGAATCTTTCAAACTAGAATAAAATCTTTCTATAGGTTCTTTTGTAATAATTTTTGTAGAATAGGTTTCTAGATTATCATTACAATAATTTTTTATTTTAAGGTAATAATCTCCAGAAGATTGAGGTATATCAAAGAATAAAAAATATTTTTGATTGGATAATTTGATAAGATTAAATTGGGTATATGCTTGGACATCGTAATTATAGAGCATCAAATCTGTTGTTTTAATTTCTCTGCTAGCAGAAGATAGGATTTCAACCTGGATTGTTTCTGATGGCAAATAGTCTTGTTTTGCAATCGTTGTACTTATACACTCGGCACTAGCAAAAACAGAATTCAAAAAAATTATGAAGATGAAAAAATAAAATAGCTTGTTCATTTTAATTATTAATTACCTAAGCATTTATTTCTTTTTTGTGGATTTGGTCATTCTTTTAAGCTTAGATAACGTTCTTTCTAATTCAACATCAGTTTTTGTTTTTTTAGCTGTTGTTTTAACATTAGAAGGGGATTTAATAGTAACATCAAATTTCTGAGTCATTGTTCTAGGGTATTGTGATTGTATTGGTTGTGAAGATGGTCTTGGTGCTAACCCCGGTTGAATTAATGGTCTAGATTGTTGTGTTTGTACTGGTCGAGGTCTTGAAGGAAACATTCCCTTAAATATTGATGGTTTCTCTTCTTTCTTTTCACCTTTTTTTCTGAATTTGAACCAATATAATGCAAACCCCCCACCCAATAATAAAAGTATAATGAATAATATCCACAGCCAAGTTAGATTTTTAGATTCTTTACATTCTCCAATACAACACCTGTCCTCAATTGAATTTGATGAGAATGATTTTGTTGAGCATGTTTCTTTTGTTCCACATTGTTCTCCCCCAAGACTTGAACAAGAAGATAAACAAATTCCAGAGCAACATTCTTTTTCATCTTTTGTTCTTTCTGGTGTCACATCGCATTCTTTTCCAGAATCGCAAACTTCCCCAATATCAGAACATTCAGTATTTTGAACACAGACACTGATACCATAATTATCAAAACAACATCGAGAGTCACCTAATGTATTAACAAAAGGAATGATATCCCAGGTATCTTCATTTACGCAAACTTCATTGGCAGTACAAGGATATCCACTTAATTCAGAACAGGTTTTATCCCCAGCATTTCCAAATGTACAACTTCCTGCACAGCATTGTCTACCACCAATATTATCAGCACTATCTAATTTATCCCCAATGCACATTTCATCATATTCACATAAATCTCCCCAAAGATCACTGATACAATAAGAATTAGTATAAGGTTTACAACAAACATTCATTCCAGAACAGGCAATTTGTGTCAATTCTGCTTCGCTAGAATCGCATGTTGATTTGCAAACACCCTCATTTGTTGCGCAATTTCCTTGAGAAATACTCGAAACACAACAGACTTCACCAGAACCACAAGTGAAATTAACATCTTCTTCTCCGGATTCGCAAGCAGTTTTACAAATACCATCGTGATTTAAGCAATGATCTTCTTCTCCAGTTCCTGCACATAATAATTTTCCCCATAAACTCCACAATAAAAATGCAGTATCTCTTACATCCTTGCATTGGTCAATAGTGTTACGTTCATTACATTTCCAATACATATAATCATTTCCAGCGATTCTTGTTTTAAGGAATGTTTTTCCGTCTGAAAAATTAGTTAAATAATATCTCGCACCATTCTTTTCTGTTCCTAAATTTCCTTGTTCTGTTAATCCCGCTAATGCAGTATCGTAAAATTGACCATATGGTGTATTTGAACAAGAAGTTCCGGTAATTAATTTAGATATTGCACACCAAAAACCACTTGGTTCCTGCATTGTTGCTACTGTTTGTCCTGCCTCGATAGAACCAGTTATTAAATATAAAAATGCTTGTGGGAAATATTTTAAATTATTTGTTTCAGTAGACATAATCACAATATAGGGGATGAAGTCTTTGTATCTTTCATTTTCAGCTTCTTTTAATGCAAAAGCACTCCAGACTGTTGCTTCATAATTACAATTTCCTGTAGAATCTTTCAAACAATATGCTTTTGTTGTTAATGCAGTCGTTTCTCCTGATTTTGCTTTTTCACTATCTGGTCCAACATACCAATAATTTTGTGATCGAACATCAGCATCTTTTCTATAAAGTAATGAAGCAGTATAATCTAAGGAAGTATCATTAACATCACATTTTATTTTAAATTCTGTTTCTTTTTGATAACATGTTTTACTTATCGCTAGCCAATAGTTTGGATTTGTTGCACTAAAGCAATTATTTCCTGTTTGTGAAAGAACTCTAACTGTTTTATTATCTGATACAGAAATATTGGCACTTCCCCCTCCATAATCAATTACACAATTCATTTCAGCTCCACGATTTGTATCTAATTGTATAAACCAATATAATTCTGAGAAAAATTTGCTTTGATTCAAAATCCAATTATCTACTTTTGTTAAATTTTCATCGCTTAATGCAAGTCTTGCAAAAGCTGTTGAGAATAAATGACAATTAGCTATGCTTGTTGGTCTCGTTGGTCCAATGCCCCAGCACCTGAAGTTAGTATTTTCAAAAGATATTGCCTTTAATCTAGTAATTCCTGCTTGTCCAGAACCACGACACTGTAATGCTAAAATTGCTAGAGAATGATCTTGTGTATTCAATGATTGCCAATTTCCAACCTTATATTCTAACCAGGAATAAGCTTGCTCAATTTTTTCTTGTGCAGGGATATCTGTTGTTTGAGCTAAAGAAAAATTTGCTGAAAAAATTATAGATACTATAAATAATATAGCTAAGATAGTAAAAAATACAAAATCCTCACTCTTTTTCATGCTTACATTAAATAAATCACATTTAAAATAGTTTCGTTTTTTGCTAAAACTTAAATTAATATTTGACATAACTTTTTTGTCTGTAGTTTGGAACTTCTGTGACTTCTTTCTTTTCACCATTTTGGTTTTTTATTTCGCGAGAAAGTTTATCTTTCTGCGCCCCAGAAATCTCATTTCTGTGGGTATCTTTATTTTCTTTATTATATTTGACATAACTTTTTTTGTAACTTCTTTTTTGATATGGGGTTGTTGTTTTTTTCTCGTAGGGTATTTTTTTTGCAAGTCTTCGTGCCATAATTGATTTAAATTTAAAATAATTTATTGGATTTTTTATTTTCGCACAGAGAGAATCTGGTTGACAAATTCCAAGGTCTTGATAATATTGGGTAAGATTGCAATTTGGGGGAAGTCTCTTTTCAATTTGTCTAGAAGACCATTCTAATTGTGTTAAAAGATAATTTTCTTTTAGTGGTTTGTAATTTCTTTTATTCCAATCAAGAATTTTTTCTTTTATTTGTTCACTATTTAATCCAATCGATTTTAAAAAACCAATTAAAACAAAAAGAGTTCTTTTTCTCCCATCTTGTTTTAACCCACTTAAAATTAATTTAATGCATGGGGGATAATTCTCTTCTTTAATTTCAGAAACATCTATTTCTTCGTATACTCTTTCTTTGTTTCTTTCTTTTTCTGGATGATCTTTTTTCTGATTTTTTTGCCAATCTAATGCTTGAAGAAGTAATTCTTTTGCTTCATTATCTTCGGGTTTTGGGAGAAATTGTTTTGGGAAAACTCGGTCTGGTTTTGCCCAACCCGGATGAAAATCTTTTATTTGTTCTGGTTTAATCACAATACTCGCCAATCCTGTTTTTTCATTTAATGAATAGGGCATTCTGTATAAATGCCTGGATGAAATTAAAATAGTATCAATTTCTAAAACAGTAAATGGATCGAACTCTCCCTTAACCATAAGTTTTTCCAAGGGGATTCCGGTTGAATCAGAAAGTTCTTTTAAAGTACTCACTTCAAGAATCCTGTCTCTTAATGGTTTTCTTATCATCTCTTTTAAATATGCTGCAATTAATCTTGGACCTTCTGGAAAAAAATCTTTTATGTTTAATCCACGGGCTTCTTTTGGAAAGGCATTAAATGCTAAACCAATATGGAAACCCTTAGAACCAGAAAATTTAATTCCAAAATTCTTTACATTATGGAAATAAAGAGCCTCTGTTAAAAGCCAAGCGGCAATTTTTCCATATTCTATAAATTTGCAATCAATATCTAATAATAAATCCCAACCAGTTCTTAATGAATTTAATTTTTCAGAACTAAAACCTGTTTGAATTTTTAGGGGATTTTCCCATATTTCTTCAGAACAATGAAAACTAGTAGCCCCTTTCAATGCAAGGTTCTCAACATCATTAGGGTATTCTAAAATATCTGGCCTTTTTCCGAAGCCTTCATAATATCTTGGAACAACTTCTTTATTTTGGGAGAAACCAAAAATAACATCTTGAATTTCTTTTCTCATATAGTAATAACTAGCGATTTTTCTCACTCTTGCTTCTTTTGAATCAAATCCCCTGTCACTAGTCTCTTTTTCCTCAGTCATAAAAATTAGTCTTCATTTTAGTTTAAATATTTACATATGTCTTAAATTGTATATTATATAGTATATATTAAGGAGACTAAGGAAAAATGAACAGAATAGGGGAAAGATACAAGAAGATAATCAGATATATAGCAAACTTTAAAAATAACCAGATTAATAATTTCTTATAAAAAATGTTATTAAAATTTGATAACCCAAAATTACTTGCAGATTCTATTAGTCTAATTAGTGAGTTGGTTTTAGAAGTAAAAGCAAAAATTTCTAAAATTGGATTCGAAATTACTGCAATAGATCCAGCAAATGCAGCAATGGTTTTAATGAAAATACCAGCAAGTGCATTTTCTCAATTTGAAGTAGAAAAAGACGAAGAACTTGGGTTAAATCTTGAGGATTTAAAACAGGTTTTGAAAAGAGCAGTTTCATCACAAGCAATAGTAATTGAAAAAAAAGACAATCTTTTGAATTTAAGAATTCAAGATGCAGTTAAAAGAAGTTTTAATCTTTCTTTAATTCATATCGATGCAGAAGATAAAAACATTCCAGATTTATCATTTAACACACAAATTGATGTAAGTTCCAGTACATTTTCAGAAATAATTAATGATGCTGCAATTGTTTCAGATTCCTGTTCATTCGTCGCAAATGAAACATCTTTTGTAATAGAAGCAAAAGGAACATTAAATAGTACAAGAACAGAATTTTCAAGTGATGAAGTAAAAATTGCAACAAATCAAGAAAGCAAAGCAAAATATTCCTTAGATTATCTTGTAAAATTTATGAAGGCAACAAGATTGTCCGATAAAATTGTATTAAGATTTTCAACAAACTATCCAGCAAGATTTGATTTCAAAAATCAAAATAACTTGCTTGAACTAAGTTTTATCTTAGCTCCAAGATTTGAAGAAGAATAAAAATCTCCAATCTTTTTATTTTTGTTAGTTCTATTTTTAGAAAAACTTTATAAATCTAAATTTACCAATATATTTGTATATATACAATGTTATTCAAAAGAGGATTTAGTGATAAGCGCGGACAGTTAACCACATTTATAATTCTAGCAATTGTGATTATTGCATTAGGTGTTTTAGTATCTTTATTTTGGCCAAAAATTTCAGGATATTTTATGAATGAAGATCAGGCAAGTTCGATGCTTGCTTCTCAATCAGAATCATTGAGAACATCTGTTTCAGACTGCACAAAAGAAGTTTCAACAGATATTATTGAGCGAATAGGTCTTCAAGCAGGATTTTATGATTACTCGCATTTATATTCTATTAATTTTGCAGGTCCAAAGGTTGTTGTAATGTTTAAAGATGTAAATAAAAACAGAGTAAATAAACTTCCAACAACAACAGAGATTTCGAATGAGTTCAAAAAAGCAATGGAAGAAGAAGGTTACGCAAGAATTGATGCTTGTTTAAATGATTTTTCAGGATTTAAAAGAAACATGGATGTGGTTCCTGGAGAAAGAAAAATAACATTATCTATAGAAGATGAAAAAGCTATTATTTCCGTTGACTGGCCAATAACAGTTTCAAAGCAAACTGTTTCAACAACAATCACACAACAACTAAAACAAAATGATGTTCAGTTATTAATTCCATTTGGAAGAATCTGGAAGGTTGCAAATGATATTGTTAATACAGAGGTCCAACAAAAGAATTTCATAGACGAATTGGATAATTATATTTTAACACACACATATTCACTTGCATATACCAGATTGAACAGTCAAAATTACCCCACAGATAGAAAAACAGTTTATTACTTAACTTCAATCCCATACAGAGAAGGAGAAAAAGAATTCAAATTTTATTTTGCAGTAGATAGAGAAGAATATAAATTTATATAAATAGAATTAGCCAACAGCATTAATTAAAGATGTCAAAAAACAAAAAATTGGTGAAATTTGCATTAACAATCTTTGTAATTTCATTCCTATTAGTTCAATTTTCTTTAGCACAGACTACTGAAGGGGTTGGATGCTGTGCAAAAACAACAAATGGAAATACCTGTGTAGACTATACTTATCAAAGTGATTGTCAAACAGGGGCATTTTATAATGGTGTTTGTGCAAATGTCCCAGATTGCAAATTAATAACCTGTGCAACCCCTGACGGATGTTTATTTAATTATCCAAAATTATCCTGCGAAACTAATGGTGGATCAATTTCATTATTAGCAATGCCTGCAGTTTGCGAACAAGGTTGCTGTGGAATTGCAAACAGAGGATATGGTGTAATAACAAAAAAAGAATGCCAAGATAAAACAACAATTGAACTTGGATATGAATTATCAAAAATGGAATTCATTGCAGGATTAACTTCTGAAAGAGAATGTGATTTGAGATTTGCAGGAGCAGATAGGGGATGCTGTTACAATGGCGCTGCAACATGTTCATTCGGAACAAGAGGAGAGTGTTTATCTGGGAATGGAATTTTCAGACAGGGAATTTATTGCTCACAAATTGTTGAATGCGAGGCAGAAGCAAACAAATCACAAGGATGTGGGATAATGAATGGAGATTATAACAAATTATGTAATTTTGATTCTCAAGGAAATCAAGAAGACTGTTATCAAACTTGTTGGACACAAAATGAAAGTTGTCAAGTAAATCTTTCATCTGGGAGATCTGTTCCAAGTTGTGTATCAACGCAATGCAACATCCCAGCAGGATTTTATCAACAACAAATGTCAAATAACTATAATGGTCCAATTTTAACAAATGTTCCGTTTACTGGAATAATTCTTAATGGCCACTCAAAATGTTATAATTTTTACACATCTAATGATAAGGAAAACCCAATAACCGAGGTTGCATTCGGAAAAAGTACCGGATTACAAAATAATAAAATTGTTTGTATGTATGGAGATATTGTCTCAGCAGGTTTAGGAACAGATAGAAACACATTGTGTGTCGATGGCCAAAATACAAGTCATGCATATACTCAAACAAATAAATGGCAATCTTGTTCTGATTGTGGAAAGGGTTCTTCTATTGGAGATTTCATCGGAGAATTTTTTTCAGCAGGATTAACTACGATGGATTTAACAAAATTAGTGAGTGCATGGCTAGGTAAAGGAGAGGGAACAGCACTATTAAGTTTCAATGCACCATTAGCAACATTAGCAAATAGATGTACGAAATCTGCATGCGAATCATCCGGTTTCTGTGTTTATCATGCAGAGATTACTAAAGGTGTTACAATGCCGGGGGGACAAGGAGCAAGGGCGTTAGGAATAAATACCCAAGATATTGGGGCATCATGTTCACCAAAATATACGCCAGGAACAACGGCATCTTGTGGATTATGTGGCGGCGGAGGAGATTCATTATTTAATATGTGTGAAGAAAAAGAATGTTTAAGATTAGGTAATTGTGAATTTGAAAGTAATGGTGGATTAGAACAGGTTGGAATTGGAGCATTATATGGATTTATGTTAGCAACATCAGCCAAATTCAATGTAATTCCGGAATATGTTTTGATTGATTGTGCAGTTGGAAGCGTTCCAGGAATAGGTTATTTCGGTTGCGTACAAAAAGGAATTGCAGATGAAATCGGTAGTTTTGTCGTGTCCCCAATCAAAAGTATATTTGAAACAGCAACAAAAGCAAAAGGCGTATGGAAATATTTGTTCCAACCAATGTGGAGTTCATTATCATCAAAAGTTACAGATTTAATTCCCTTAGGAAAAAAATAAAATGCAATATACAAATAAATTAAAATTATTCCACGAAAATCACAGATTTTCGGGAGCAGAAAAACAGATGTTTTGCTTGCTTTTCGGAATTTTTGTACTTGTAAGTTTCATGCTTTTAACGGTGAAT
>JAGVWO010000019.1 GCA_018304245.1 Candidatus Pacearchaeota archaeon | reverse complement strand
AGAAAGAAAAATGAAATTTTTTAATTAAAAAAATAATTTTAAAATTTTTCATGAATTATTTTTTGGAAAGATTTGAAAAAACCAATACCGACGACAAAATAAAAATCTGTTTTTGAAAATTTTCAAAAAAATGTAAAAAAAAGAAAAGATATATAAATAATAAATCTATTTTATTTTATCAAAGTGAAAGTATTTTATACTTTCATAGATATTAAATTTATCAAAAGAGGAAAAAAAATGGCAGCAAAAAAGAAAAAAGTAACTAAGAAAAAGAAGAAGAAATAAATAATTAAATTTATTTAATTTTTTTATTTTTATCTTATCTTTTTAATAAAATTTGTCTTATTCTTTTTTTTATTTTTTTATTGAACTAAGAGAATTCTATCTTAATAAGAAAAATTCTATTCAATAGAAAACTAAAATTCTAGTATTCCTTCTTTTGTTAATGCTACAAATTTTATTCCAACAGGGACTTGTAAAATTGCAGAAATCAAGGTCATGTGTTCTTTCCCTTCACCAGAAGCGATAGAAAGAGCAACCTCCATCCCCTTTATTTTTGGTTTTAATTTTTCTTTTATCTCTTTAATTAATTCAGTTATAGGTTTATCGAAATTAAATGAAAGAATTTCTCCTTTTTTTGAAAAATCAAATCCAAGTAAATTTTGCCTAGCATATTCTGGACAAATTAGAATAACATTATCCCATTCCCCTTTATTAATTAATCCAGCAACTTGCCCCCATGTTCCTTTCCCGCTAGATAATAATGCAATTAATTCCATATCTAATTGATAAATTGGTCTTTTATAAGCATTATTGTACTTTCTCGCAACCTTTTTAAGTTCGAACCAACTAAATAAATCATGAGGGAAAATTCTATTGCAGAAATTACGTTGAGAAAATATGAATCTCCTGCAAATTTGGAAAAAAGAGAACTAATAAAAAAAATCTGCCTTAGTCTTGGTCTGCTTCAGCCAGGAGATTCTAGAGATATCGTCGTAGATATTCTTCAAATATTAGTTGAATCAAAAAAATCTGAAAAGAAAGAATTAGAAGTTGAAGAAATTCAAAAGAGAATAACAAAAAATCGTGAAGAGCATAATCTTGAAATCAAAGGAATCGCAGAATCGAATATTCGAAGACAATTAAAAAGATTAAAAGATATTTTTCTTGTTGAAAAAACAACAGAAGGATACCGAATTAATGAACTTGAATCCTTAAGCAAACTTTTCGAGGAAAAAATAGAAAAATTCTACATCGAAAGTATAATTTCCAGAATTAAAGAATATCTAAATGAACTGGAGAAATAAAATGACTTCTTTTCCAACCAAAGAACATGAAATTGCTTGTAATAAGTTTGTTGAAATATTTCGTCAGGATAAAAGAATAAAGTCTATACTGGTAAATTGTTCATGTGCAAGAGGTAAGGCTACAAAAGACTCTTGTCTAGATCTGGTTTTAATAATAAAAGAAGATAAATACTATAATCTAATTGAAAATAAATTTAAAAGATTAAAAAAGTCTGTTAAAGAATTTATTGATTTAAAAAAAGTCGGAAAATATTCACATATTGATTTGCAGATTACTACTGGAAAAATAATTCCAAAACCAAGAGACTGGACTTCTGGACCTGACGAATATGAATTAGAAATAGGAAATATTTTTAGATATAGTAAATTACTATTCGATAAAAAAGGATATTTCAAGAAGTTAAGTAAGAAATATTTGCCCTATTATTCAGAAAAAGTTAGAAAAAAGAAACTTGTGGGTGTTCTCGGGTATATGAATAATAATTTAGACCATATAGAGATCTATGTTAAACGGGGCCTATATTTTCATGCCTTTTCTAGATTTTATAGTGCTCTCAGAGAATTTTTACAAGCATTATTCATTTCTAAAAAGATTTATCCGATTGCATATGATAAACACATAAAAGAACAATTTTATGATATCTTAAAAATGCCTAAATTTTATGAAGAATATAAACACCTATATGAGATTAAAAAGATTGAATCTGAAGAATTAATCGAAAAAACTAAAAAACTAAAAGAGTTGTCTAAAAAATATATTCAAAAATGAAACAAAAAACATCTTTGTGGATAATTTTTTGGATTGCTCTAGCAGGAATCTTGTTTTCAGGATACCTGTCTTTTGTTGAATTAACAACAAAAACATGCCCTCTTGGCGGATGTACGAATGTCCTTGGATTTCCTGCATGTGTCTATGGTTTGGTAATGTATTGTATTGTTCTAATAATGGCAATCTTAGGTATAAAAAGCAAGAAATAAGTTAAATTGGCTCGACCATAAGCTTTATAAATCTCAATTTTTAGTTATACTTATACCAACATCCTAGAAATCAAAATGATTTCGGGACGCAAACATCGCGTGTTTAGCGTTACTACACCAAGTTAATGCTTGTAACGTAGGAGGTTAGAAATGGAATTTCTAACATTAATTCAACAACTAAGAAAACAAACTGAAAAACGAAATTTTGATCAGACATTTGACTTAATTATAAATCTAAAAGATTTTGACGTAAGAAAAGAAAGCCTTAATACTTCTTTAGAACTTCCAGTAATTCCAGAAAAGAAAAAAATTTGTGCATTTCTTGAAAATCCTTCTTCAAATGTAGATCATGTTATTACAAAAGCAGATGTTGAAAAACTAGATTTAAAACAAGTAAAAGCCCTTGGAAACCAATATGATTTCTTTATTGCCTCTGCAAAACTTATGCCAACCATTGCAGCAAAATTCGGAAAAGTTCTTGGTGTAATGGGAAAAATGCCTGATCCAAAAATAGGTTCTGTTATTATGCAGGAAACAGAAGATAATATTAAAAGAACTGTAGAAAAATTATCAAAAACTCTTAAAATAAAAGCAAAAGAACCAAGTGTAAAATTAGCAATTGGAAAAGAAAGTATGAAAGATGAAGATCTTGCAAAAAATGCTTCTGCAGTCTACGATGTAATCATTAATTCTCTTTCAAAAAGAGAAGCAAATGTAAGATCTATTATGTTAAAATTTACTATGGGCAAACCGGTTAAGATAAAACCAGGTCAAGCAAACATTGTAAAGGATAAATAAAATGCTAGCAAAAAAAACAAAAACGACAGAGAAAAAAATAGTCACTCATGTCTCTGAAGCAAAAAAACGAATGGTTACAGATTTAGCTAAGAATATCAAAGAAAATAACACAATACTTCTTGTATCAATAGATGGCGTTTCATCTGCATTATTTAATCAAATAAAAAAGAAACTTAAATTAGAAGGTGTTGTAACCAAGGTTGTTAAAAAGAAACTTATTGATCTTGCTTTAGAAAAAATTAAAGCGGAAAAATCAGGGATAGAAGACTTAGAAAAATATATTGACCAAAATTTTGCAATTTTATTCTCCAATAAGGATGCTTTTGATATTGCATCTTTTTTAGAAGATAATAAACAGCCTGCAAAAGCAAAGGTTGGGCAACTTGCTCCAAGAGATTTAATTGTTGAAGCAGGACCTACAGACCTTCCAGCAGGTCCAGCAATTTCTGAATTGGCAAAAGTCAGATTAAAAGCAGGAATTGAAGGTGGAAAAATTGCAATCAAGGAAAGAGCTGTACTGACAAAAAATGGAGAAAAAATATCAAAAGATGTTTGTGATGTTTTGGGATTATTGGGTGTTACACCATTCACAACAGGATTTATTCCAATTGCAGCTTATGATTCAACAACAAAGAAAACATTATATGGGATTAAAATAGATAAAAAAGGAACATTAGAATTCTTAAAACAAAACGCAGCACAAGCATTGGCTTTTGCAATCCATATTGCTTACCCTACAAAAGAAACTATCAAGATGCTTTTAGGAAAAGCAAAACTTCAGTCAGAAAAATTAAATTCATATCAGAATACTCAACCATAAATGGAGGAATCACAAATGGAATATATATACGCTGCTTTGTTATTGCACAAAGCCGGAAAAGAAGTAACTGAAGATGCAATCTCCAACATCGTAAAAGCAAGCGGTGCAACTGTTGATGAAGCAAAAGTCAAAACAGTTGTCGCAAGTTTGAAAGGTGTTGATATAGAGAAAGCATTAGCAGAAGCTGTCGCAATGCCTGTAGCAGCTGCAAGTGGTGGAGCAGCCCCAGCAGCAGATAAAAAAGAAGAAAAGCATGAAGAAAAACAGGAAGAAGCTGCAGAAGGTTTAGCTGCCCTATTCGGTTAAGATGGATCCTCTTATTGCTAGCATGCTTATCAGCATGCTTCCAATCTTCGAGGTCAGGGGCGGAATTCCTTTTGCACTAACCCTAGGAATTAATCCAATACAGGCATTTGCGATTTGCGTAATTGGAAATATTCTCGTGATTCCAATATTATTTTTATTTCTAGATTTTATTCATGTACAATTCCTAAAATGGAATTTTTATAATAAAACTTTTGAAAAATTTCTTATAAAAATACAAAAAAGAAAAGATAAAATAGAAAAAAATTATGAAATCTACGGAATAATTGCATTAGGCCTGTTTGTTGCAATTCCCCTTCCAATAACTGGTGCATGGACTGGAACACTGATTGCTTGGCTTCTTAATCTTAAAAGATGGAGAAGTTTCTTTGCGATATCTTTTGGAATCATTATTGCTGCAATAATTGTTAGTCTTTTAACTCTCGGGATAATTAGTTTGTTTTAATAATTCATTTCTTCTCTGAATTTTTTCTTTCTTGCCTGTTCTTTTTTGATATCATGTTTCAATGCATAAAGAAGATATGCAAAATCTGAAACAACGGGGATCGTTCCTATCTTAAATCTTTTTGTCATCCAAATCCAATCAAGAACCACCACTATTGTGCTTAAACCATACCATACAATAAGATGAATTGCATCAAAAAAATCAAAACCAATTATAGAGTATAAGAAAATAATTCTTAATATATTAAATGCAAACAAGATTCCAAAAGACAACAAGAAACTAAAAAGTCTATCTTTTGGTTTTACATCTAATGTGGTAATATTTAATAAGAATAATAGAATAAATGCAGACACGGCGATACATGGTTCAATTAAAGCTATTTTTTGTGTTCCAATAATCATTGTGCCTTGATCAAAATTAGATGTTACTGTATTAAAAATTCCAAAAACAAAATTCAATAAATGAAAGGTGATATATTTCAGAAACCAAAATATTTGATTATAAAAGATGAATGGAAGAAATGCAATTAAATATCTTAAAATTATTCCTTTTTCCTTATCCATATCAACTACTAAGGGCATATGTTTATAAATTTTGTTGGATTAAAAGAAATACTAGGATAATGAAAACTAAACAAAAGATAATTTTAATTTATGGGCTTTTTTTAGTTTTTTATTTCATACTATTGGCTCTTGATAAAACCCTTTACTCTCTTTTTGCGATTCAAATAACCGAAAGTATTAGAAATATTGTCTTCTCTATTCAACAGGATTTAATTTTCTTCCCAATAGTTTTTCTTTTTGGACTTGCATGTATTTACTTCAAAAAAGGAGAAAATAATAAAAGGAATAAAAAAACTATTGCGTTCATTATTTCGATTACAATTTCTTTATTTATTGTCTTCATTCTTAAGACATTTATTTACAAATCACGACCTGACTTATTATTGGGTTTTGATAGTTTTCCTTCTGGACATGCAACAATTCTTTTCACTTTATTTCCTTTCATAAAAGAAAATCCGAACTTGATAAAAATTAGTTACATAATTTTTGCAACATTAATTTTACTAAGCAGATTTTTATTTGGTTACCATTATCTAAGCGATTTATTACTCGGAGCAATGATAGGGTATTCTATAAGTTTATTAACTAAATTTATTTTAACAAAACGGTAAAATGGTAAGGGAAAATTTGGAAATTGGGAGGCAAATTATCCATCTTTTAGTGGGGATTTTAATAATTTCTATGCTCTTAATAATAGATAAACCAATAGTACTAACTATTTTATTAATCTTTTTTCTTATTGCAATTTTTTTATCTATCTTATCAATTTATTTGAAAATTCCCTTTTTAACAAAAATCTTATCTAATTTTGAAAGAGATCACAACAAACAATTTCCTGGAAAGGGATTTATTTTCTTTTTAGCTGGCGCAATGCTTGTAATAAAAATATTCCCTCAAAATATTGCACTTGTTTCATTGGTTGTCCTTACATTTGGAGATTCTGTTTCTACCTTGGCTGGGTTTTTTGGAGGACAATATAGGAGAGATCCATTTAATAGGTATAAATCGATATATGGCACACTTCTTGGAATGTTGGTTGCTTTTTTAATTGGCATGCTCTTTGTCAACCCAATAGAATCGTTTATTGCTTCTTTCTTTGGGATGTTTGCAGAAGCTGTTTCTATAAAATTAGGAGAACAAGAGGCAGATGATAATTTAATTGTGCCTTTAGCTGCAGGTACGGCCCTTTATCTATTTCGATTATTATAAAAAACCACGACAAACTTTAAATAGTTTTAATCTCGATTAATATGATGGTAGACGAAAAACAATATACTTGCCCAAAATGTAAAGACAAAGGAACAATAATGGACCCTGACGGAACCATCCACACTTGTTTTGATTGCCTTGTTGCAGGCAGATTACAAGCACACGTAACAGAAATAAAGGACACCAAACTTAGAATTTAAGAATTATCTTTTTTGCTTTTTTATTTACTTATTTTTAATACACATCTAAAAATTTAAATAACTCTTTTTGTTAATTTCATCATGGAAAATAAAGAAGGTGCTGGAGGGGTGAAAGGAGATAGCATGGATTTAATTACATCTATTGCTCTAAAAAGAGGTTTCTTCTGGCCAAGTGCAGAAATTTATGGTGGGAAAGCAGGTTTATTTTCATATGGGCATTTAGGAAAAACCCTTAAAAATAATTTTGACTCTCTATGGAGAAAATTCTTTATTGAAGACAATAAAAACTGTTATGAAATCGAATATTCTTCGATTCTTCCAGAACAAGTCTTTATTGCATCAGGTCATTTAGAAAATTTCAATGATCCCTTGATAGAATGTAAAAAATGCCATTTTAGGTTTAGGGCAGATCAGTTCATTGAAGACAACTTAAAAATTAATGCAGGAGAAAAATCGATAGAAGAGATGAATAATTTAATAGTCAAAAATAAATTAAAATGTCCTAATTGCAAGGCAAATGATTTTGATTCTGCAAAATGGTTTAACATGATGTTTCCTGTTCAGATAGGTGCTACAGGAAAGGATATGGCCTACCTTGCTCCTGAAACAGCACAAGGAGCCTTCTTAGCATTTAAAAGAGAATTTGAAGCAACAAGGAAAAAGCTTCCATTGGGGATAGGTATACTTGGTAAAGCATTTAGGAATGAAATTTCACCTAGACAGATGTTTTTTAGATTAAGAGAATTTTCACAAGCAGAACTTCAAATGTTTTTTGATCCTGATGAAGTAAATAACCTTGATGAAAAAACTTGGAAAGAAATTTTAAAAGAAGACTTGCAGGTTTTTCCACAAGATCAAAAAGATTCCAAGAAGAAATTTATTACAATAAAAATCGATGAGTTAAATAAAAAATATAAAATTCCAAAGTTCTATCTCTTGCAAATGTCTAAAATGCAGAAATTCTATTTGGAAATTCTTAAATTTCCTAAAGATAAATTTAGATTCAGGGAGCTAAATGAAAAAGAAAGAGCATTTTATAATAAAATCCATTGGGACATAGAGGTTTATTTTGATTTCTTCGATGAATTCAAGGAATTGGGGGGAATTCATTATAGGGCAGATCATGATCTAAGCGGACATCAAAAGATAAGTAAAGAAAATCTTGAAGTTTTTTACAATGAAAAGAAATTTATCCCACATGTAATAGAATTGAGTTTAGGTATAGATAGAAATATTCTTGCTTTCTTAGATTTATTTTTCAAAGAAGAAAAACAAAATGATAGAACCATTTTCTCATTTCCTGATACCCTTGCACCAATTCTTATTTCAGTATTTCCTTTAGTCAATAAAGAGGGAATGCCTGAAAAAGCAGAAGAAATTTATAACATGCTAAAAGAAAAGACAACGGTATTTTATGATGATTCTGCAAGTATTGGTAAAAGATACAGGAGAGCAGATGAAATCGGTGTAAAATATTGCATAACAATAGATGGAGATACAATAAAAGATAAAACAGTAACAATTAGAGACAGAGATTCTATGAAACAAAGAAGAGTTAAGATTTCAGATTTAAGAAAAGAATTAGGAATTTGAATCAAAATGATGTTTAGAACACATATTTTATTTGCTATATTTTTTTATCTTCTCACAATAACCATTTTATCAATAAATCCTTCAATTACTTTTGTTTTAATTCTCTCTTTTGGGGCAATATTACCAGATATAGACCATCCTAAAAGTTTTGTAAATAAAAATTATTTATTTGGTATTGGTAAGGGTATTTCGATGTTTTCCACTCATCGAGGATTTTTCCATAGTGTTTTTGGTGCACTTATTTTCTTTTTAATTTCATTATTGTTTATTTATTTTATCAATATTTCAATAATATATCCTATTGCCCTTTTATGTGGTTATTTATTACATCTTTTAGCAGATTCGTTTAATGTTTCGGGAATAAAATGGTTTTGGAAAATTGGTCATATAAACGGTCCAATAAGAACCGCTAGCATGTTTGAACAAATCTTTTTCTTTATTTTAATTGTATTAACCTTTTATTTG
>JAGVWO010000036.1 GCA_018304245.1 Candidatus Pacearchaeota archaeon | reverse complement strand
TAATGAAAATATTATATAAATTTTTTTTAAATTTTAAAAAAAATGATTTTAGAATTATAAAATAATAACAAATTTTTTGTAAAAGGGTTTTTGACAACAAAATAGAGAAAATATTTTTTTTAATTAAATAAAATCATTTATTTTTAAAAAAATGAAATTAACAAATCCTAGCACATTTTCAAGCAGAGATATAACAAATTATGGAACTAGAAATCGTGGCAATAATGGTTCTATTTCAGGAAATAATGGTGAAATTGTCGTAATTGATAATGGTTCTGGTAAAGGATTTCCTGGATTAACATATAATAAATTAACTTCAACAGTTCAAACTGAAACAGTTATTGCTAATAATAAAATTCTTACTGATATAATTCAATCAAATGATATTAATCCATCTCTTGCTTTAACTCAATTAGGAGCAGGAAAAACAATTGAATTTGATGTTGAAACAAATAAAATAATAGAAATATTTGATGATAAAATAGATATTAATTATTACGCAAATTTAGTTGGAGGTATAACAGATGAAACATTTTTAGCAAGTCCTATTCTTATTTCTGATCCTTTAAATCCAGCATTATTAACAACTAATCAAACATTAATCGGTTCTATTAATGAAATTTTTAATTTAGATACTTCAGATGTATATATTAATTTAACTTTTGCTGATTCACCTTATACAATTGTTCCATCTACTGGAACTTATTTTAAAATTGATTCATCAGGAGGAAATATTATTATGAATCTTCCTTCCTGTGTTGCTCAAACAACAGAAATAAATATAATCATTAAAAAAATAAATGAATCAAATTATATTACTATTTTACCTAATGGATTAGATACAATTGATAATCAAACATCAAAAATATTAAATGGAAAAAGTTCTATTCTTTTATCATGTGATATGATTTCAGCATGGACGATTATTCAAAGTTATTATGATTTTATTTCTGATGGTTATACTTATTATGTCAATCAACATTATAATGGTATAGAAGAATATGGATCATATGAAAAACCATTTAAAACTATTCAAGCATGTCTTACTCAAATTGGAAATCCAATTAATATAACAGATGAACGTAAAATGATTAATATTATTGTTGAAACAGGAATGTATGATGAAGATATATCAATACCTGCTGCTAGAAATATTAAATTAATTGCTCATGGTCTTATTGTGCTTGGAGATGGATCGGCAAGATATTTTGATACATCAACAACACCAAGAAATATAACATATATAATTGATGATTCAAAAGAATTTGCCAGTAATCCTCGACCAACTTTAACTTTAATGTCTTATGAAGGAATGGCAATTAGCACACATATGACTTATGGAAAATATGCTTGGATTATTTCTGGAAATTTACTTATAAATAATTTAAGTGTTGCTACTACTTGTGAAATGAATGTATCTAATACAAGGATTGTTGGAAATGTTGGTCCTGTTTCTGCTCCAACTGGTATTCTTAATTCAACATGGATTAATTCTCGGATTTCTGGGACAATTAGCGGTCTTCCAACTCTTAATATGAATATTATTGATAATTGTCTTTTTGATTCTGCTATTTCAGGAATAAATTCAATTGGCAGAATTATTAAATCAAGTTTTTCTTCAACTATTGGTTGTGGATTTTTTAATAATTATGTTCCATTGGCTCCAAGTATTGAACACACTTATATTAATGGAATAATAACAACAACTGGAGCAACAAGTATTGTTAATATTGATTCATTAAGCGAAGCATTAAATCCTATTTCTGTTGCTGGAACTCTCAGTAAAAAAAATGTTATTGTTGAATCAGAAATATATAAAAATTCTATTACCTATATTACAAATGTTGCTATACAAGCACTTGGGAATGAAGGATTTATTTTTGCTGACACTTCAGGAGGAAATGTTATGGTTCGTCTCCCAATTTTAAGCGGTACTACAAATGCAATTTCAATTCTTATTAAAAAAATATCATCACTTAATGAACTTTGGGTTTATACTCAAGCAGGAGAAACTATTGACGGAGTTGATTATAATGCTGGACCTCTTATTATTTCCGATCTTGATTTTATTGAAGTTATGTCAGATAAAGTTTCAAATTGGTCAATTGTCCGTGCTCCTTTTGAAGGTTTTATTAAAGCATCAGAAGTATCATATGTTAATACAAATATGAGAGATTCACCTAATAATGTTCAAACAAAAATAGATGATATTGTTAGAATATATGATTATAAACAAAATCAAAATGTTTCTTATCCTTCTGAATCAGAAAAAATATTATATAGAAAAGAAAATATGAATCTTTCATCATATCCTATTGATTATATTTCAACAGGAATAAATCCTCAATTAATTGTAATTAATCATAATTATCTTTATTTTCTGATGAATGGAGCAACTTCTACATTTTTAATATTTGATATTTCTGAATATTTAGATTTTAATATAACAAATCCTCAAGCATATGAAATTAATCAAATTGTTTTAGGTTTTAGCCCAATGGATATTATAGTTTATGATGATATTACTTATATTATTTGTTCTACTGGAGAATTATTAATTTATGATTGTTCTGATCCTGAAAATTTAAATCTTTTATCTACTACTGTTTTTTATGCTGTAGTTGGAAATTCTTTAGCAATTTCTCCAGAAAATAAAATATTATGTATTGCTTATAATAATGCTATTGGTTCTCAATTTGTAGATATTAGTGATTTAACAAATCCAATTGAATTAAATATTTTTGGTGGCCAAACAACAAGTGTAGCAATTAAAGGAACTTATGCTTATTTTATTAATGAATCAATTTCAACTTTAAGTGTTTATGATTTTTCTAATCCTTTAGCAATTGTTCTTTCTGATTCTTTTGTTATTGGAACTCTTCCATATTCAATTATTATTAGTGGAAAATATGCTTATATTGCTGAAGAGACATTAACTACAATTTATATTGTAGATATCGAAACTATAGGAACATTTAGCGTTGTTTCATCTTTTGCTGGTGCAGGTCAGGCAATTTATGGTGGAATAATTTTATCTGAAAATTCAAATATGCTTTATTCAATTGCTAGAAATAATTGTGATATTAAAGCATTTGATATAACTATTAAATCATCTCCTATTATAATAGAAACATTTGCTTCTCTTCCTTCAACTTCTATTGGAGTCAAAGCAACAATTTTAAATCAATATTTATTTATTCCCGCAGTTGGACCAAACCGCGTTGAAATTGTTCAGATAAAAGAATGGATAACAAATTGGAATCTTGTACCTAAAGATTACACAAAATGGGGTTCAATTGATTCTTTTTCAAGACGTCAATTATGGTTTTATGCCGATAACACCAATAAATCAATTATAAGACTTGGTGCTGGATCAGGTGATGGAGATCCAAATGATATTAGTTCTGAAGGAATTGTTGTTTATGGTCCAGATTTAACAGATGTTCAAAATACAGGTCATCTTGGTTATGCTAGAATAAAACATAATATATTTGGACTTTTTAATTATACTACTCCTGATCCAACTTATTATTTCTTTCGTGCAGATAATAATGGAGTTTATTTAAAATCAACTTCAGCAATAACTTCATTTAATGTTGATCGAACAACTGGGCAAATTGATACAATCGGAGAAATTATAACTACAGATGATACAGAAACAACAGGAGTTGGAACTGGTTCAGTTCAAACTGGAGGAGGAATTTATGCAGCAAAAACAATTTGGACAGATATAGGTTTTCATGTAGGACCAACATCTATGAATATTGATCAAAATGAAATATCACACACATCATTAACAACTAATATGTCAATAACATCAGATAAAGGAATTGATATTAATTTACAATCAGGAATAGAATTTAATATAAATGATGATGGAACAAATTCATTATTATCAATAAATAATGATTCTGGACAAGTTTTAATACCAAATTTAAGTATAACAAATTTAGAAATTCAAAGAATAGCACAAGCAACGGTTCCAACAAGTCTTCAAGTTCCAGAAGGAACATTAAAAATGTGGTTTAATACTGATAATAATTTAAATAAATTGGTATATAATGATGAAACAATAGGTGATGTAGTTGAATTAAATGATTTTAAATTTGAAAATATATTTGTTGTAGCAAAAACAGGAGCCAAATATTCAGTAATACAAGATGCTATTGATGATGCTATAGATGGCACTCCATCATTAATTATAGTTTATCCAGGAATTTATACAGAAAATATTATTCTGAAAAATAATATGTGTATTTGTGGAACAGATAATTTAAGTGTTCATATTACATCTTTAACAGGTTCAACAATAACATTACCTTTAGCATCAGGAGGTTCAACTAGATTAACAAGACTTAAAATTTCAACTACTCCATTAGGAGGAACAACAGATTCACATGCTATAACTGTTTTAGGAACGGCAACATATTATCATTTAATAGATAATTGTATTATTCTTGGTGTTCCTATTTCAACATATATAAATTCAATTATTAATATTCCATTGACTTCTCTGATGTTTTTTAATAATTGTATTTTTCAACTTAGACAGTCAAACTCTACTCAAGGAGGAACAATAAATTTTATCCATCTTGAATCAACAGGATTATCTTCACAACTTATCATAAAAAATTCATCTGTTGATTGTATTTTTAAAGGAACAACAGCAGGGGATAATCTTGTTTTTCTGGAAGATAGAAGAACAATTTATGGTAAAATAGATATATTATCAATTTATTGTCAAATTGCTACATATACATCAGGAACAGCAACTAATTTTACATTTTTGGATTCAACAAGTCAAAATGTTCTTGCGAATGGTCAAGGTTCAACCTTAACTGATTCATATTTTAGAATACAAGATTATCTTTTAACTAATTCTGGAACAATGACAATTGTTAAACTAAACAGTGGTGGAAATTCAGGAAGAATAATGAGTACATCTACAAGATATGAATTTTATGGTTTTACTAATCAATGGATTTGTGATGTTGCAGCAACTGATACTTTTACATCATCTTTTGATTCTGTTTATAGAAACCTTGGAACAGAATATATGGAAGAATGCTCAACTGGTTTAGGCTCTTATGAATTTTTAGGTTCTCCAAATGATGGTGAACTTCAATTAAGTAAAGGAATAGTTTTATTATCACAAACTATAACTTCTGATTATGGTTGGCCAACAGATGATTGGCACCTTGATATATTAATTTGTGATACAACTTTAAATGATATAACTGTAACATTTCCGCCTGATGTTTCTGGATATACTCAAGGAGCAAATGTAAGAATCTTTAATATTGGAACAAATTTAGTTATTATTGATCCAAATGGAATTGAAATTGATAATGATACTTCAATAAGAGTTGTTGGAGGCTCTGGACATGTTCAAATAATGAAAATTGGAACAGAATTAAAATCATTAGAAGGATTAAATTATACTAAATATGTTTTACCTTCTGATGTTCCTAATCTTGAATATTGGATGGATGGAGCAGATATTTCGACATATACAATTGTTAACGATGGATTAAATGATTATGTTCAACAATGGGATGATAAATCAGGAAATGTTAGAAATGCATCAAATCCAGCAGTTGCTCCAGGGACACTTCCTGCTTATGTTGCTAATTATCAAAATGGTCTTCCAGTTATGAGATATGACAGAACAAGAAATTCATTTTTAAATTGGGGAACTGTTGGAGGGTATTTTGATAATTCTGCTGGTCGAGGTATGACAATTATTGTTTTATGCCGTCCTACTATTGGATTAAGTGGCGCTTTACTTAGTAAATTTTCTACAACATCATCGACACGAGAATACGCAATTATGCCAAACTTAGCATATCTTTATAATAATACAACTTTAACATCAAGAGCATTAACAATGAATACTAATGAATGGCAATTTCTTGAAATGAATTGGACTCCAGGACAGCAATTTAAATGTTATATAAATAAATCATATGTTGGACCAGGAAGTTCAGCAATAACAACTATTCTTAATCGTGCAACAGTTAATCATAGAATAGGTTATTCTGATTCTGGAGCAACCCTTTTGGCATTTGATGGATATGTTGCTGAAATTGTTATGTATTCACGAAGTTTAACTAGAACAGAAAGTGATAATCTTATAGGAACTATGGCGGCTAAATGGTATATAACATCAATAGGAACTAACGGAAGTACTGCTGCTTTTTATCGTGATGATATTTCTAATACTATTTTTGCTAATGTTCCGGATACAAATCTTAATATGGGAAATGGAACTGTTGCTACTCCTCAAATAAATAATACAGGAACACTTCAATTAAGAATGAATTCAGATAATTCAGGAACAGGAGAACAAATTCAATTTCAAAACTATACTACAACTTTTGGTTATATTGATCAAAGTTATGATTTTTTCCTGAATAGAGCATTTCGTCCAACACAAGGAGTATGGATGACTCCAACAGTTGTTTCATCAACTCCATATACACCAAATACTGCACCAGTTTTAAATATTAATACTGCATCAATTGATATAACATTAAATCTTCCGAATCCATCTACTTATCCAGGAAAAGAATATTTCATAAAAAAAATAAGTAATCTTAATAAAGTTTATATAAATGACTATACTACAGGTTTAATTGATGTAACACAACAAATTATTCTTGTCGGAATGGAATCAGTTGTTCTTAGATCAAATTCAGCAAAATGGTTTATTCAATCTCAAGTATCAGATCAAGAATTAAATAATGGATTTGAAAATCGTACTGGTTCAACTATAACATTTAGTATTGGTAGTGGAACTGATTTAAGATTATCATTAACATTTACAGCAACAACACAAATTAAAGTTAAAACAACGAAAACATTTATTGCTGGCGATAGTTTAGATGCTGTTTTATTATCACCAAGCACAGGAGTTTATGTATTTTATATTAATGAATCATTTACTCTTGTGGGTGAATTAATAATAGGAATTAATATTGATGACATTATTGTAAATAATGCTATTGTTGCTGCAACATATTGGGATAATTCTATTCCAAATTTTATAACATCTTATGATGAAAGACA
This sequence comes from Candidatus Pacearchaeota archaeon, assembly GCA_018304245.1. Lineage (GTDB taxonomy): Archaea > Nanobdellota > Nanobdellia > Pacearchaeales > UBA284 > UBA284. The sequence goes on along the minus strand of JAGVWO010000036.1, from coordinate 2,005 downwards.
TGGTTATTTAATGGATGCTATGACACATCTTTATCTCCATAGAACAATTGGAACAGCATATGAAACTGGATTTTTATTATCTGCTGATCCAACAACTGGAACACCAAATGATACAAATTGTCGCGCATTTATTTCAGAAGGAACAATATGGGATGAAGATATTGAAATGAATATAACATATAATACGACTCCAACATTACCATTTGAACAAGATTTAGGAACTGATTTATTATCAACTGGTGCTGGTATTTTTCCGATTTGGTATAAATTAGGAAATCCTGGTATTTGGAAAATTTATGATCCAACAGCAGATAGATTTATGTTTGCTCATAATGGAACAACAACTCCCCCTTATTATAATCAAAATAATGCTGGAACTTGGCAACTTACAGCAGTTACAAATCTTAATAATGTTTGTTATTATCTTTTTGTTACAAATTCTCAAACTCAACCTATAATTTGTATAATGGGTCAGACAATATACACAAATGATACAACAGGTCAAAATTCATCTGTTTCTGACCTTGATATTTCTGATCTTCCACAAGCAGAATTTAAACTTCTTTATAAATTAAATATTAAACATAATACAACATGGACTGGTTCAACTCATAGAGCACGTATTTCAACTATAACAGATTATCGTAGCGAATCAGTAAATAATATTATTTCTGGAACAACAGTTAGTAATCATGTAGCACTTAGTAATTTAACATTTGATACTTCTGGGCATTCAGGATTTCAGAGATTAACAACAACTTTAGCACGTGATCCAACGGTCGACGATGATGAATCTGATACTGGAGGAATTGGTTATTTTATTTCTGTTGGTGATTTATGGATTAATACATCATCAGGAGAAACATTTATTTGTAGAGATTCAACAACTGGAGCATCAATTTGGAAACATATTTATTCTACTTCTGATAAATCACTTTTAAGAGTTGGGCTATATGATGAATATACTTCATTATCTGCTGCAATGACTTTTGCTTCAACAGGTCTTGATGGACCTTATACAATTGAAATTATGAAAGGTACAATTAATCAATCTTCAGTAATTGCTTTAAATTCTAATGTTTCAGTAATAAAAGGTCAAAATACAAAAGAAAGTATAATATTTTATGATTTAGCATCAATTGATGCATATGTTATTTCTGACACATTAGGAGTTGCTCATTCAATTTTAATTCAAGATTTATCTTTTGTAAGTGGAGGGACAGATAATTATAATTGTCTTTATTTTGGATCGACAACAGCGACAAGTATAAAAGTTTTAAATTGTAATTTTACTGATTTTAATTTAGGAATTACAAGAAATGACACTAGTGGAACAACTCCTTTAACAATTGAAAATTGTCAATTTAATGGTTTAACATTAAATGCTATTTTAATAAGTGCTTTAACATTAGCAGGACCGACTTATATTAATAATTGTCAATTTAATTCAGATACAGTTTCAATTAATGCTACAACAACTGGTATCTCACTCTTAAAAAAAATTAATATTTCTGATTGTGTTTTTGTTGGAGATTCAACATGTATTTCATCGATTGGAACTTCCATTACAAATATTTTTAATTCAAATATGAATGGAACAACTATTTTAAATCTTGATGGATTAAGTCAAACTGTTGTAACACAATCATATTTTAATAATTCAACAACATATGATCTTATTCAAAGTTCATCAGCAGAAATTAATATTCAAAATTGTATTCTTTCTGGTTATCCAACAAAATATAGTTTAAATGATCCATCAAGTATTATTATTGGGTCATCTTATGATTCAGTAAATTTAAATACAGTTGATTTTGATGGAGCATCATTATTAACAATAACGGGAAGTTCAATTGATCATAATGGAACAACAACAGATTTAGATATTTCAACTAAAGAAGGAATTAATCTTACATTTAATTCTGATAACACAGGAACAGGAGAAAAATTAAGTATTTTAAATTATATAACAGAAATAGCAAATTTTGATCAAAATTCAGTTTTT
>JAGVWO010000035.1 GCA_018304245.1 Candidatus Pacearchaeota archaeon | reverse complement strand
TCTTAATATTAGCGTTAGCTTCTCCCTCAATTGCAGAATCAAAAAAAAATATTTCAAAAAGAACACCAAGTTTATATGAGTTAATCGAGAAACAATCAGAAATTGATAGAAAAATAAGATTGCTACAACAAAAAATATTAAACAAACTACCTTCTTGCAAAACAAAAGAAGATACTTTAAAAGCCTATTTCACAGAAGCTGCAGTTCCATCTATGAAGGGAAAGATTAAAATCACGGCAGGATATGGAAGAATAAAAATAAATAAGAATGTAAATAATACTGGTGGAAATGAAGAATATGACATTAAGAAATATTATAGAAATCACACAGGAATTGATAGAATTCCCTTAATTTCTGAAGGAAAAAGAAATGATACCCTTTATGCAAGTTTTGATGGGGTTACAAAAATTGGATGGAAAGGAGGTTACGGTAGATGTGTAGAAATCACAAGCATTATTGAATTTCCATCGCCAACAATTAAATATAATGGCTATGCTAAAATTACTGATTTTCATGCACATTTAAGAAAATGGCTTGTTAATAATAATGAAATTGTAGAAAAAGGACAACCAATAGGGATAATTGGACAAAGTGGAAGATCCAGGGGAATTCATAACCATTGGGAAGTTTATTTTGGAGATAAAAGGATAAACCCGCGAAACATTAATTAGAAGAGGTTGCAAAAGCCAAAGCAAAAGAAGATAAAATTCTTGCATTAGAAAAACTATTGTCTGTAGCACCAGACCATAAGGGGGCAGAAAATCTTCGTGCAGATATTAAGAGTAAAATTTCTAAATTAAAAAAAGAATTAGAAAAAGAAAAATCGCAAAAGAAAGGCGGAAAATCTAAATTTTCTATTAAAAAAACGGGAGATGCACAAGTTGTTTTACTCGGATTCACAAACTCGGGAAAATCTTCATTACTTTCGATTTTATCTAATGCAAAAACAAAAATTAGTGAATGGCCATACACAACAACAATTCCCGAAATAGGTACAATAGATATTGGGGGGGCAAAGATTCAGATTGTAGAATTGCCTTCATTAAAAGAAGATATGCGAGAAAATACAGAGATTCTATCTTTAACAAGAACTGCAGACCTAATAATCGAATTAGTTACATCAAATCAAGAAATAGAAAAGGTAAATCAAATTTTGAAAATGAAAAATATTACCACACCAAAACTAATTATTGGGAATAAAGAAGAATATATTGTGGTAACTAAAGCAGAGTTTATGATTTCTTGTTTAAACCATACTAATATTGATCGATTAAAAAGAGAGATGGTCAAAAAATTAAAACTAATAATGGTAAAAACCAAAGAACCAGGAAAATTAGCAGCAGAAAGACCCATTGTTCTAAGAAATGGTGCAAGAATAAAAGAATTTGCAAGACAAATTCATAAAGATTTTATTAAAAAGTTTAGTCATGCATTAATTTGGGGTCCAAGTGCGAGATTCCAAGGACAAAGAGTTGGAATGGATCATACACTAATGGATGGAGATATTATTGAGATTTATTTAAAAAAATAAATAATATTTAAAATAAGCCCGAGTAGCTCAGTCTGGATAGAGCATCGCACTCCTAATGCGAGGGTCGCAGGTTCAATTCCTGTCTCGGGCGTGATACTTCTTTCAAGTAACAACAAACGATAAGTTTATAAATAAAAATTCTTTATTTAAGGTATGATGTGGACAAAAAGAAAGGGAAATTCTAAAGAAAATGAGGGACCAATCAATGAGAATTATGCAAGGGGCCTTTTACTCACACTATGTGGGGGAATTACAATTAGTTCTAGTTATCGGTCTGTAGGATATATTAGTAATGATGAAGAGAGATACGAACAAATATCAGAAATCAATTCAATCCCACCATCAGAAAAAAATAAAAGAACATACAAAGATTATTTTACAATTGAACCACAAAAAGGAGAAAGCGCAGATAAAAAAATAATTGAAGAAATATTGGGATTAAAAGAGAAATCTGGTTTAAAGGACAGAATAGTAAATGATCTTTATACCTCTTTTCCAAAACTTTCAAGTCAAGTAACAAAATCTTCATTGAGAAAAAGAGATGGAACATTAGAAGTGACTATCTTAAAATAATTAGATATGCATCGACCGGGATTCGAACCCGGATAATCAGCTTGGAAGGCTGATGTACTAACCATTATACTATCGATGCACTTGAAAATCTGAAGGATTTTCGGTGTGCCAAAAACACCCTACATTTTTTAGCACGCAAAGTATTTCTTAACCTACTTTTACTAAAAAAACGTACTTTAAAAGGCTTTTTACACGAGTTTTATAGAGGGGGCAAAAGATATTTAAAGCATTTTTAATAGATATCTTAATGATAGATAGTGAGAACAAAGAGCCTGAAAAACAAAGACATAAGGCAAAATTCCTAAGTTCAGAATGGTATGATGGAAATTACAAAAAACTGCTTGTAGTAGAAATAATCCTAATTATTTTGGCTCTTGCTTATATGGCCTATTTTTATAACGTAAACGGAGACATTATGTTTAAAGACACCTCATTAACAGGAGGAACAGTCATTACAGTTTATGGAGAAAATATTTCTTCAGAAGATTTAACAGGTTTTTTAAATGGAAAACTATCTGATTTTAATACCCGGATTCTAGAAGACACTTATACTCGACAACAGATAGCAATCTCTTTAGAAACAAAAGAAGATGTTGAAAAGGTAAAGCCAATACTAGAAGAATTTTTAGGATACAGCTTAAATAATGATAATTCGAGTATTGAAATAACTGGATCATCCTTAAGCGAAAGTTTTTACAAAGAATTAATTTATGCGATTTGTTTAGCTTTCTTATTTATGGCGATAGTTGTCTTTTTTATTTTTAGAAAAACAATCCCTTCATTAGCCGTAATTCATGCAGCTTTTGCAGATATCTTGTTTGCTTTAGTTTTTGCAAATTTGTTTGGATTCAGGTTAAGTACAGCAGGTATTGCTGCATTGCTTATGTTAATTGGTTATTCTGTTGATACAGATATTCTTTTGACAACAAGAGTTTTAAAAAGACAAGGGGAAGGAACAGTAAATTCAAGAATTAAACATTCTGTTAAAACTGGAGTAATTATGAGCCTAACTGCCCTTTGTGCAGTCACATTAGGATTTTTTATAAGTCAAGCACAAACCCTTAGACAAATATTCTTTATTATGGCTGCAGGGATATTTTTTGATATGATAGCAACATGGTTTGGAAATGCTTCAATGATTAAATGGTATTGTGAAAAAAAGAAAATAAATTAATAAGATGAAAAAATTAAATTGGAAAATATGGTTATTGATTATTTCATTAGCATTAGCAATAATTTTAATTTTTAATATATCTTATCTTTCTGGAGGACTATTAATAAAAGATGTTTATTCTAATTCTCCAGCGAGCATAGCCGGAATCCATAACGGAGATATTCTGTTAGAAATAAATTCACAAAAAATTATTTCAACAGACGACTATATTCAGGCAATTAGTTCAATTAAAATAGAAAAAAAGCAATTTACAATAATTACGAATGAAGGGATCTTTTCTTATAATTCATCTACATTGGATTTGGCAGTAGAAAATGATACAATAGTGTCTGTTTATGGAAATGCCCTTTTATCTGAAATAAAAGAGGGATTAATAATAGAAAAAATTGATGAATACGCTTTATCAAATTATTCTTTTAATGAAATTAAACAAAAAGTAGAACCAAAGGTTAAGATACAACTTAAAACCAACAAAGGGGAATTTATATTTTTAACAGGAGAGGACTTGGGCATTGTTGTGTCAAATATCCCAATAAGTAATCTAAAAATGGGGTTGGAGTTACAAGGTGGAGCAAGAGCCCTTCTAAAAGCAGAAAAAGAACTTTCATCAGACGAAATGCAGAATCTTATTTCAGTTATTAATTATAGACTTAACACTTACGGAATTAGTGATGTTGTTGTTAGAGAATCTAGAGACCTGTCTGGAGTAACATATATTGTTATTGAAATGGCTGGGGCAACACCAAGAGAATTAGATGAATTAGTATCAAAGCAAGGTAAGTTTGAAGCCAAAATAGGGCAGAATGTAGTTTTTGTAGGGGGGCATAATGATATTACATATGTTTGTAGAACAGATGCAAGTTGTGCAAGAATAGAACAATGCAGTACTGTTCAAGAAGGAACAGCATGCAGGTTTAGTTTTGAAATAAAATTATCTGAAGCTGCAGCAGAAAGACAAGCAAATTTTACATCATCTTTAGCTGAAAATACAGGAGAAAAAGGAAAGACCTATTTGAATGAAACATTAGATTTATATCTTGATGATAAACTAGTAGATAGTTTAATGATTTCTTCAGATCTTAAGGGGCAAGCCTCAACAAGTATTAGCATTTCCGGTTCAGGAGTTGGAAAAAATAGACAAGAAGCATATTCTTCTGCAACAGAGAATATGAAAAAACTCCAGACAATTTTAATTACTGGAAGTCTTCCATTTAAATTAGAAGTTGTGAAATTAGATACTGTTTCCCCAACATTAGGAAAACAATTTTTTGAGAATGTTTTGATAGCAGGATTAGCAGCATTTATTGGGGTTTGTCTTATTATTTATTTAAGATACAAAAAGATAAATTTATTCATACCAGTTACAATAACCATTATTTCAGAGGTGCTTTTAACATTAGGGATAGCCGCATTAATAAAATGGAATCTTGATTTAGCAAGTATTGCAGGTATAATTGCCGCAATCGGAACGGGAGTCAATGATCAAATTGTTATGATAGATGAGGCAGAGCACGGAAGAAAAGACATGGGTTTTAAGGAAAAAATAAAGAGGGCATTCACAATTATTTTTGGTGCATATGCAACAGTCATAGCCTCTTTAGTGCCATTATGGTGGGCAGGAGCAGGGTTATTAAGGGGTTTTGCAGTTACGACCTTGTTAGGAATTACAGTAGGTGTTTTAATCACAAGACCAGCATTCAGTGAGATCTTAAAGATAATCAGTAAGGAATAAGTAGATAATAAAATGCTTCCAATATTTCACATAATTCTAGGATTAATTTTAGTAGTCATTTTTTATTTTTTTGGTTTAAACTTTCTTTATGCAATTTTATTTTTTTTAGCATGTTTTTGTTTTGACATAGACCACTATATATATTACATTTTTAAAAAGAGGTCATTTAACTTAAGGAAAGCATATAAATATTTCAGATTTGATTTAAACAAGAATTTAAAAAAAGGACAAAAAAAGATAGAATTTCTTTTTATCTTTCATACAATTGAATTTATATGTCTTTTATTTTTATTATCTTTTGTTTCACCCATTTTTTTATGGATCTTTCTTGGTTGGATATTTCATATGTTAATTGATTGGACATATGGTTTGATCTCTAAAGATAATAAGAAATATAAACGAGCTTTTTCTTTAATATACTATGTTTGGAAAAATAAAAAACGTGCTAAAAATCTTAAGAAATAAAAAAGATAAATCACTCACAAGGCAAACTATAGAAAATTCAATCTATAGTTCAACAACAGGGGTTGTCTCAAAGATTGGCGGTTTAATTTTTACAATTCTTCTTGCAAGAATTTTAATGCCAGAATTATTTGGTTTGTATAACCTTGTTTTATCGATTGTATTAACTATAGCAACATTCACAGATCTTGGGATAAACTCTGCACTATCTAGATATCTTTCAGAATCTCTCACAAAAGGAAAAAAAGGAGAAATTGAAGCCAGATCAAGAGTAAGATTTTTATTTAATCTTAAATTATTTCTAACATTTGGAGCATCTTTGATTTTATTCTTGCTTGCGCCAACTATAGCAAACGCAATCTTCAAAAGACCAGAAATGATTTTACCAATTTATTTTGGTTCGTTATACATTTTTTTACTGTCTTTTCAAGGGTTTTTATCTACATTTTTTTACCCATTAAAAAAATTAAAGTATAATTTAACCTCTGAAATAATTTTTCAAATATCTAAGATTCTTTTATTTATAGTTTTAATAAAATTATATCTTAATATATCGACCGTATTTTGGGTGCTTATCCTTTCAACCACAATTTCCATCTTATTTTTCCTATCTATATTATTAATAAAACAAAGAAAGTTGTTTTTTGGGAAAATTGCACCAATAGAACGAAGAAGAATTTCCATTTTTTTAGGGTGGACAATGCTTTTATCTTTATTAATTCCAATATACTCTTATGTAAATACGTTCATGTTGGGTTTATTTGTAGAAGACAAATTTATAGGTTATTTTAATGCAATACTTTCTATAGTAATCCCGATTGCAGCATTTCTCAATTTTAGTATGGTTCTATTACCCATTTTTACTGGAATATCTGGGGAAAGATTAGTAAGGGGATTCAAAAAAGTAATTAAATATGTTACAATGTTTGCAATTCCTGCATCAATCGGTTTAATGTTTGTTATTATTTCAATCATAAAGGTTCTTTATGGAATGACGTATGTCCCTCTTGAATTTGAATTTGCAATAATACTCTCCGGGATTTTACTTTCTTTTTTAGTTTTTGAAGGGGCAATTCTCGGAACCTATTTTTCATTATTTAATTCAAAAGAAAAAGTAAAATTTCCAGCCTTATTTTTATTAGGAATGACATTTGTTAATATCGTCTTAAATTATTTCTTCATAAAATTTGCCCTTCAATATGGGCCCGAATGGACTTTAGTGGCTGTTTCTTTTGCCACAGTAATTTCAAGATATTCAAATTTAGGTGTATTAAATCTTTTCTCTAAAAAGAAATTTGGTCTTTCAATAGATAAAAAAGATATTATTAAACCACTAATAGCCTCATCAATTATGCTTGGATTTTTGTTTTTATTTAATTGGATTTTTAATCCAGGATTTTGGCTGTCTGGTTTAATGATAATTTTGGCAATTGGGATTTATTTTTTAAGTTTATATTTGATAAATAAGAAAAAATAATTATTCAGCAAAATAGTCTTCACTATCTATTTTTTTTACCTTATATTTAAATTTTTTAAGAATTTCTTTAACCTTATTTAAATGGTTTTTATCCCAAGCTTCAAATATTATTTTTGGGTGATATCTTTTTAAAATTTCATTAGCACCCGCGAGAACATCTGCTTCGGCTCCTTCAACATCAATTTTAATTAAATCTATTTTTTTAAGATTGTATTTTGAAATTAAAGAGTCTAGTTTAATTGCTTTTATTTTTTCATATCTTTTACTTTTTTTAATAGAAAATGAATGTCCACCAGTTCCTTCGGGGTCTATGGAAAGATTTAAGGAAGTATTTCGTGAAAATGCTGCAGCATTTATTAAATAAATATTGTTTAATTTATTTAATTGTATATTCTTTTTTAAAATATTAAAATTTTTTATTTCCGGTTCTAATGAAATAATCTTGCCCTTATCTCCCAGTTTTTTACCAACAATAACAGAAAATTTTCCGATATTGGCGCCAACATCAATAAAAACCCCCTCTTTTAAATCAAAGTATTTTCTTAATTTTGGCTCATGAAAAGAACTACCGCACCAAATAGTAAACATATTATCCCCACAAAAGAAAATACCATCAGTATTTTTTAAAGTTACATCAAATAATAATGTTTTAATATTTTTACCAATAATTTTACCAAACAAGAATGTTATTGGTCTAAAAAACAAATAAGAAAATATTGCAAATTTATCTCTAAATTTTTTGCCTTCTAATGCTAGATAATAATATTTTTTTAAGGTTGATAATTGTTTCATTTTATAAAATGATTCTTATTATTTTTAAATATTCTCTTTATTTTTAAAGTTTTTTAATACTAACATTATATTTGGGTTGATATCTTTTTGGACAAAAAACCCGATCATTTATATATAGTTCTATTGGAACACGATTCATAGCAGCTATATGTAATGCAAAACTATCACAGCAGATCGTTTTTTTAGAATTAAGTATCAAGTCTTCTAATTTTTTAAGATCGGTTTTTCCAATGAGGTTAATGACATTCTTTTTTTCTATAATCTTAGATGCGGTTTGTAAATCTCTTTTTATACCAACCAAATAAACAGGTTTAGAGATATTTTTTAAAATGTCATTTATTTTTTCAACTGAAATATCTTTATTGTGTATTGCAGAAAAAGGTGAAAGAACAATATAATTTTCAGGATTTTTTTTAAAATTTAAAAAATCAAAACGTTGTTTTTTTCCAGTAGCCAGAGAATATATTTTTGCCGCTTCATCCCTTACATATATATCATTTATTTTAGGTAATTTTTCTTCTTTTTCCCACTTTTTAATTTGTGCAAAATCTATTTTATTTTTTGCATGAATAAACTTATCCAAGATTATTGTTCTTTTTGCTCTTCTAAATTCAATCATTAAATCAAATTTTCTGAAGGTTAATTTTAGAACATTTTTTAAAAAATTTATATTTTTTTTGAGAGAATCTTTATTTTTTTCCACAGGTCTTAAAAAATTTGGAGAATCAATTTCAATAATTTCATCAACAAAAGGGTTAGCAAAAATCCCAAATCCCTTTGTGCAAACAAAAGTTAGTTTAGATTTAGGAAAATCTTTTTTTATTCTTTTTAAGGTGGGTAATGCTAAATATAGGTCTCCAAATCCACTTATGTTAACCAAGATAATTTTTTTCATTTTATTCTGTTCTCCTATAAATTCGTTGAATCATTCCAGCAAGCACTCCGAAAACATGTGCAAAATAGAGGAGGGGGGTTAATAATAATCCCATAAACCCTGCACTAATACTTTTTGTTTTAAGATATGTTCTCAAACCACCAAATAAAACCAAAAAGACTAAGCCGAGAATAACAAACCATGTCAAAATATTTATATTAACAAAAATTCCCAAGAAGATTAAAGCAATTCCAAATGCTAATAGAAACAATTCTGTCCAATAAATTTTTCTTCTAGCAAACATAAGTGTGAAACCTTCTGTTTTTGAATCTAAGAATGCAAGTCTTAATGTTGTTTTGAGTGTTCTATCAAGAAGCCATTCTACTTTTGCATCTTTTATGAATGCATATTTAAAACCAAGAGAATGTGCTTTTTCATGAAACCAATTATCATCTGCTCTTCGGATATGTTCTGGGAAACCACCCACTTTTTTCCAGACAATTCTTCTAAATGCCGTATGCCTGTTTGAAGGGAGAAATTTATTTGGATTAATCTTATTCCAGTTTGGCAGCCTAGAAACTAAGAATTTTTCAACAAGGGTTTTGGGTATGACAAAATAGGTTCCAAAAACAACGTCGGTGTTTTTATCAAAGCCATTAATTATTTTTCTAATCCAATCTTTCTCAAAAACAGTACTGCAGTCACTTGTAAAAATTATATCTCCAGTACTCTTATTTATTGCAAAATTTCTCCCCTTGGCTATATTTGCACCAATTAATTGATAAGATTTAATCCAAGAATATTTTTTTGAATATTCATTAAGTATCTCATATGTCTTATCTCTAGAACCGCCATCTACAATAATCAGCTCATCTGGCCTTTTTGTTTGTTTGATGATTGAATCTATAAATTTCTTTATGTTTTTTTCTTCATTTCGGACGGTCGAGATTATAGATATTTTTTCTTTCATTTTATAGCTTCTTGATAAATTCTTTCAAGTTGTTTATTTCTTTTTTCTATTGAATATTTTTCTATTGCAGTTTTTCTTGCATTTAAGGACATCTTTTTCCTTAATGAATTGTTTTTTATTAACTTTTCAGTATTTTTTATTAAATCAAGAATTACCTTTTCCCTATTTTTTATGATTAAACCATTCTTTTTCCAAATTATTTCTGGTTTTTTACAGACAATACCTGTTTTTCCATTTAATACAAGTTCTTTTCTTGCAAAGCCATCTACAGTTACAATTGGTAGACCATATGCAAGGGCTTCTATGAATAAAAAACCATAGGAATCACTATAGCCTAATTCTTTTTGTGGAATAAGATGACGGAATTGTATTTTTTTATTTTTCGAATATTTTTCTAAGATTTCTTTGGGAACATTTGAAATAAAAATAGCATTTACATTCGGATATTTTTTTGTGAGAACATCAAAAACCTCCAATGTTTCAAGACCTCCTTTCTCGTAAAAATATCTGGCTGTGAAAAATAGATTTATTCCAGAATGTTTAATCTTTTGTATCCTTGGGATTTTAATTGCATGAGACACAATCTCGATTTTCTTTTTTATTTTTTTATCTGGGAAGATTTGTAAAAGTTTATTTTTGGTGTCTTCTGTCCAAGGCATAATTTTCTTGCAATTTTTACTTAAAAGAAGGGTTTTTACTTTATCTTTTCCAGTTTTAGTGTTCATTCCTGAAACCCATAATTGCCACGTTGATTCTAGGTCCATTACCCAGGGAGAATCATTTGAACTTAGACAATGAGCACAATGAATGAGATCATATTTCTCTTTGGATTTTGTAAGATGGACATTCATAATTGGGAGATCTAGAAAACCAGTAAGTTTTCTTATAGCTGTTTTTAGGTTCTTGGATAAAAGAAATTTTGTTCGAGATTTTGCCAACTCAAAATTTTCTTTTTTTACATTGATATAATTTATATTGTTAGCAGGGAAATAGATCAGATTTTTATAATAGGAACTATCTGCAAATTTCCAGGGATATTGCAAATATATCTTTATTTTTTGTTTATTCATTTAGTTCTCCTTGCAATAATCTTAATATTGCAAAATCCATCTAATTTTCCCCAATTAAATTGTTTTTTTGATTTCAATAAGTACTTGAAAAAAACAGTAACCCATCTAGAAAGAACCCAGGGAAATGAACCACCAATCGCATAAAATTCGATATTTATATGGTGCTTTAGTAATTTATCTCGGATTTTATTGAGGGTATAATGTCGATGTACAGGTCCTCTGAATTTCCATCGAACCCATGCAGGATCCCATATTTGAAAAAATCCCACCGATTTTGGAGTGGTTAGAATCAACTTTCCACCAATTTTTAACGAGCTTGAAATATTTTTTAAAAGTGCATCGTCATTTTTAACGTGTTCAATTACCTCAGACAGATAAATCCAATCAAATTTTTTATCAAAGGGTATTTTTATCGTAGCATCTGCATGTCTTAATTTATTTTTAATTCGTGGATTTGCCAAAGAAAGTTTTTGTTTATCTATGTCTATCCCAAAAGCATGACATCTTTTTGATAAATTAAGAACTTTCCCCCCATTCCAACACCCAATATCTAAAAACAAATCACTTTTTTTTATTTGATCTTCCCATTTATTAAATTCAGAGACGCTTATTTTTTTCATTTTAAAACAATTAGTTCATATTCTATTTCAGCAGCCGGAAAAATCCAAGCAAAAAACCTGCAGTAAAATTTTTTATTTAAATTAATAATTGGGTCAAAAAGCCAATTAAATTTTTTAGATTTTCCCACACCAAAATGAATTCTTAACTTCTTTATCGAAAAATTAAATTCATTTTCTTTTTTTACTTCATGAGAATAATTATTTTTCCCTATAAAATAATCAAATGTGAATGGAGTAAATGATCTAACATGTGTGGGATCATTAAACTGGCCCCAAGAGGAATAAAAAGGTGTTTTTATTTTTATAAGACCCTTGTTCTTAGTAATTCTCCACATTTCTTTGATTAACGGGACAAAATTACTTATGTGTTCTAAAACATGTGAGGCAATAATCATGTCAAATTCATCCTTTTTAAAAGGCAAAGGGGTTTTTTCTAAATTTTGTACAATATCCACCCCCGGGAGTTTTGATGAATCTAATCCAATTACCATCTCTTTAGCATTTTTTGCTAAATACTTCGAATTTCCACAACCAATATCCAATATTTTCATTTTAATAAATCTACGATTTTTTTAGTTAAACCAGGATTTCCATAAGGGTTTTTGAAGGGTTTAATTTTTAATTTATCTTTTTCGATTAGATTTATTATTTTTTTAGAATAATCCAGATTTAATTTTGTCAAGAAGTTTATACCTGTAGAAAGTCCTTCTTGTCTTTCTGTTTTTTCTCTTAAAAGAAGACAGGGTTTTTTGAAAACAAGACTTTCTTCTTGAATTGAACCACCATCTACAACAAGATATTTGCAATTAGCCATTAAAAACATAAAATTAAAATAACTGATCAATGGAGTAATCTTGATATTTTTTTTCTTTTCAATTTCCTTCATCAAATCATATTTTTTAAGATAATATAATGTATTATCATGCAATGGCCAGATTGCATTAATATTTATCCCCTTGATTATGTCTACAATTTTTTTTAATCTTTTTTTAGAGTTGATATTCTCATGCCTGTGGATGTTGATCAAAGCATATTCATATTTTGGTTTTTTGAATAGGTTTTTAGCTAGATTATACGAGATTATTGCAGAATCGACAACAGTATTTCCGGTGTTAATTATTTTCCCTTTATAATTTCCTTTTTTTAGATTATTTTTTGATCTTTCGGATACAGCCAACAAAATGTCTGAAAATCTATCGCATATTCTTCTAGAAATTTCTTCAGGGAATGGCTCAAATAATGAGCCAGATCGCAATCCTGCCTCGAGATGAACATTTTTCCAAATTTTTGCATTCCCTGGATTTAATAATTTAGAAGAAGCAATTGCTGCTGCAGCACTACTCATAGTGTCTCCATGGTAGAGGACATAATCTGGTTTTATTTTTTTTATTGTTTTTTTGATTTTTGGGATCATTCCGAGAAACCAAAGAATGCTCGAACGATTAACCTTGGACCAGAATTTTGTGCTGATCTTTGGTTCTTCACTCAAAATAAAATCTGCTTTTTTAATCCCAAATTCCTCACAAGCCTTTCCTAATGGGTGTTGACCGGTATGTATAAACCAGTATTTTTCTTTTCTTTTCTGTAATTCTAACATAACAGGAACACATTTTATGAGTTCTGCCTTTGTGCCGATTATTATTGCAATCATTTTGAATTAAATTAAATTTATATTAAAAATAAGACGATTATCCCCAAAATAATCTCAAATAAAACTAAAGACAAAACAACGTCTTTTTCATATACTTTGTGACTTGGTTTTATTTTTTTTAGGATTTTTAATGAGAGGTGGGTTAAACTATAACTTTTTTTATAAGGTGCCTCTAAAGAATTATCTTTGTTTACTTTTCCAAAATTTTCTGCTTTGAATTTGCTTTTTGCTTTCAGGATGCCTTCAAGGATAAAAGGTATGAATAATATCAATGCAATTTTTTCCATATTCCCAATTATTGCAAAACAACCAATTAATGCACCAACCAAATATGTTAGGGAATCTCCTGGAAAAACCTTGGCAGGATATTTATTAAATATTAAAAAGCCCATTAGTGAAGCAATTACTAGACCTATTATCAATGCTAACCAAATTAAATTTGTCTGTATTGCAACAATTCCAAAAATAATAAAGATAATTGTCCCAAGGCTTGCCTCTAGACCATTATAACCTGCTAAGAGATTAACCCCATTAGTACACCCAACCACACCAATTGGAATTAAAATCAAGGGAT
>JAGVWO010000034.1 GCA_018304245.1 Candidatus Pacearchaeota archaeon | reverse complement strand
AACAATTATCTTTTTTATTTTGTTATTTGAAATTATTTTTTCTATCTCTTTTTTTGGAAATGGCCTGAATGTTTTTATCCTTAACAAACCCACTTTGCTCTTTCCAAATTTATTTTCATTAATTAAGCCTTTGATTGTTGAACATATTGAACCAAGTGCAATAAAAACAGTCTCTGCATTTTTTAGATTATATTCTTCAATTAATCCATCCCCATATTTCCTTTTAAATTTCTGAGAAAAATCTGAATTTGCTTTCTTTATTTCATTTAGTGAATTTTCTATTGCCCCCACTTGTTCTTGTTTAAATAAGTAATAATCTTTTGGAGATGCTACGTGTCCAAGTGTTTTTGGATTCTTAGATTCTAATTTTCTTGTTGGGGAAAATTTTCCAACAAACATTGCCACTTCTTTATCCCCTGATAATGAAATATTTTCCATTACATGACTTAGGGAAAATCCATCTATGCAAAGCATTATCGGTAAAGAAATTTGTTTATTTTCTGCAATCCTATATGCTTGAATTAAAGTATCATATGCTTCTTGAACCGATTCACAATAAATTTGTATCCAACCAGAATCTCTAACAAACATTGAATCTGAATGATCATTCCAAATATTTATTGGCGCGCTTATCGCCCGATTTGCATTTACCATGACAATTGGTAATCTTAAACCAGAAGCTATTGGAAGCATTTCAGCCATATACATTAATCCTTGAGAAGATGTTGCAGTAAAAACCCTTGAACCAGAAGCACTTGCACCAATACATGCACTCATTGAACTGTGTTCTGATTCTAAATTTACAAATTCTGCTTTTAATTTTCCATTTGCGTTAAACTTTGATAATTTTTCAACAATATGTGTTTGTGGAGTAATTGGATAAGAAGTAATAACATCAACATTACATTGTCTAACTGCCTGTGCTATTGCTTCACTAAGCTCTAATGCTTCTGGGATTTTATTTTTTGTCTTCATATTTTATCCTCCTTAACAGAATCTATTGCTTTGAATGGACATTCTTTTTTGCATAATAAACAACCCTTACAATAAGTATAATTTATCGTTGATTTTACCTTACCATTAATCATTGCCATTTTGATGCATGAATCGGGACAAACTTCAAAACAGATTCTGCAACCAGTGCATTTATCTAAATTAATTTTTGGTTTGAATGTTCTCCATGTTCCTGTTTTATTTTGAGTTGGTTTTGCTTTCATTTTTTAATTTTTCTCTAATTTTTTAAAAGTTTGATTTATTATCTCAATATTTTTTTCGAGAATTTTTCCAGAAAAAAATTCTTTTAATGCTAAAAGAAGATTTTCTTTTGAAACAAGTTCAGTATAATGACAAAATGCTGCTAACATTGATGTATTAACAATGTTTTTTCCGAGAAATTCTAATGCAATTTTTGTTGCATCGAATGTTTTTGTAAATTTTTTGTTTTCTGAATTAATTATGATTTCTTTTGCTTCTATTTTCTTTATATTTAACAAAGTTTCATCCAACACAATCGCATAATCTGGACTATCTATTTCATTTCTAGCAAATATATTTTTATCAGAAATTCTACAATAAGATTCTAATGGGGCGCCTTGTCTCTCTATCCCAAAATTAGGAAATGCCTGAACATATTTTCCATCTAAAGAAGCCGCATATGCTAAAATTTGAGATGCTTTTACCGCTCCCTGACCTCCACGACCATGAAAAACAATACTTATCTCCTCTTTCATATATCAAATAAAAATCTAGAATTAATAAAGGTTTTCTAACCATTGATTAAGCTTTTACTAAACTTAATGCGTAATCTTGTACTTGAAATATATTATCTACCCTTTTTATAAGTGGATGGTCTCTATTTGTCTGATTCCAGGGATTATTTATCAAAATTGCTTGAATTCCTTTTTCTGCACATTGCATTGCATATTCTACAGAATCTTCTAAAATTAAATCAGCGCCAAGATTCTTACAAATTTTTGCTTTTGTTTTCCAAGACCCATTATAGTATCTCGTATTATTCTTAGAAAAATGAAGTGAATCTATTACAGGTGGTAATAAACTAATAAATTTCTCTGTTTCTTTTCTTAAAATTCTTGGTCTTGAAGTAACCATGGGCAAAGAATAATATTTCCCAAGATTGCTAAATACATCAAAAACACCTTTTATTGGTTTAGCTTCCCTAAAATAAGGGGAATTATAAAAATCTTTTAATGTTTTAAGAGTTTGCCAGAAATATTTTTGATTTAAAATTTTTTGAAGATTATAAGATTTGAAGTCCTCTCTTTTAAGCGTCATTCCACGTTCATTATTTAGATATGAAATAAATTGATCTACAAAAGGAAAGGCAACATCATCACAATCAGTAACTAGTCTTGGTTTTTCCATATTAGAATTATTATTTAGGCCCTTTTAAAATTATATAGAATCAGCAATATCTTTCAATTCTTAATAATTCATTTATTTTTGCTAATCTTTCTTCTCCAGTTATTCCAGTCTTAATATAAGGAATATTCCAACCAACTGCTAAATGTGCAATTATATTGTCGTTTGTTTCTCCACTTCTATGCGAAATTATTGGGACAATGTCATATTTTCTTGCCATATCTAGTGCTTCTTTAGCAACTAATAAACTTCCAACTTGATTTGGTTTTATAATTACTGAATTTATTGATTTTTTCTGTATTGCTTCAAATAATCTATCTGGGTTTGTACAAATCAAATCATCTCCGCAAATCAATGTTTGTTTATTTTTTGAAAGCAATTTTGCAAATGATTCAAAATCATCCCCATAAAATGGATCTTCAACATAAAATAGTTTGTTTTCTTTTATTAGTTTATCAAGATATTCTAATTGTTCTGCTTTGCCTAAATTCTTAACAGGTTGTTCCTTAGAAAAATTTAGATAAGTATATTTTATCCTGTTCCAAAAACCTGAACAAGCCGCATCCATCCCAATTTCAAGTTTCATTTTGAATTTATCTCGAAGATCATCACGAATTTGTGCCATTAATTTTAACGTAGATTCATTATCGAGAGTTGTTGCAAGAGCATTTTCATCAGTTATCTTTGATTTCCATTTCTTATCTTTTTCTTTTAACAATCTTTTAGCTTCTTTATATGCTTGGAGATTTAAAAAAGATGCATCAAAGAATTTATCGGTTTTTGGAATAAAAAGCATTTCTTGAAAATCTAATTTTTTATCTTGTTTAACATGCATTCCCCCGCCAATTGCGTTTCCCAATGGCATCGGAACATTAATTTTATTTGTCCTTAATAGAAATTTCCATGGTTCAACCTCATAACTATGGGCCATTGCCTTTAATAAAGAACATTCAAGAGCATAAAGAGAATTTCCACCAACCAATTCTAGATTTGAGGATTTATCATATTCTCTAACAATTTTTTCTACCTTATTTAAATCATCAAAAGTTTCAAAAACTATTCTTTCATCAGCAATTTTCTTCCCAAGAACGTTTACAAAATCTATTGAAAATGTAAGCCCTTTATTTGAAAAATCATTAACCTCGTATTTTCCTTTTGATTTTCCACTTGGTGCAGAAGTTTCAAATTTCTTTCTATCTTCTGTTTCAACTATTACAGAAATCGTCTCTTCTTTTCTTGAGTTCATCACTCTTTTTGCGACCATAGTCCTTATGTGCATCTCCTATCATATTAAAAAAAGTATAAAAACCTTATCAAAACCAAAAAATCCGTCTAATCTTCTTTAAAATCATACGAAAGCTTTTTAAACATACTTAAAGGTTGGAAATATGCACGAAAATGTTATCAAGAAGAATAACCTCAGAAACAATGAATATTTTGATTAGTAATGGGATAGTTTATCCTGTGTCTCCTCGAGAGGAAGAAGATATTTTTTCTCTAGATGATAAGGCCAAAAAACTTGCTAAAAATTCAAATTGCACTAAAATAAAAAGAGCAGTAATTATTACCTATCCCGAATTAGAAGATTCCCGTAATCCTCTAAAAATAATTTCTTCTGGAATAAACAAACCACTAACTGGACGAGAGGGATATTGCAAACAATGCCCTGTTGGAAAGAAAAACATAAAGGGAAATCTTGTAAACAGATGTCAATTAAGCACCCTTGCAGAAGAAGATGCTATAGCCAATCTTCGGGAAGTTATGGATGCAATTAAATCCTCAAAACAGACTAGGGAATCTTCAAAAGAGATAATTGAAGGAAGTAAAATTATTTATAATTTTAAATATGATTCCCATAAAAATTTTCACGATGGTCTTGCATTATCTTCTGCACATTCTTTTCCAGAGTATAAAATTTTGAACGAATTAATTAAACTAAATATTTCAATGGGAGCTTACCGGCTTTTTGGTTTGTGGTGTAATATGGATTTTCTAAAATTAATGGAATACTCTTCAAATCCTAAAAATGAATAAGCACTATAGAATAAAATTATAGAATAAATAAAAATAAAGAAAATTAACTTTCTTCTGCTTCTAATTCAACGTCTTCTTTTTCCATTTCATCAATAAGTTCTGCTTCATCTTCACCCTGGGCTTCTTCTATCCTTTCTGCATCAGCAACATTTTCTGCCATTTCTGGGGCAGCTGTTAATTGTACCTTTACAATAGTTTTAATTTCTTTCTTTGCCCTTTCTTCATCTTCTTCCTTAATGATTTCTCTTTCTTTCTTTAATTTATGCTCAATTCTTTTTGGAATTGGCCTCTTAACAGTTATTGGAAGAACACCTTCATTGAATTCAAGTTCGGCTATTTTTATTGGGTCAAAATTTAAAGATAAAAGATCATCCTTTGAAATTTTTATAAGAATTGGTGCATTATAGCTTATTTGCAAAGCTCTTGCTCCGACTATTCTTGCAATTTCATATTTTGAATAATCTTTTATGTCGAATTTATTTAAACTCATTTTAGGTAGTTACTTTTTAGAGCCGTTGTACTTATTAACAATTGCTTGGACTGCGTTATAAAGCTTTCGGCCTTGTTTTGACGATTCTTCCATCACTTCCACAATTTGTTCTTCTGTCAATGCTTCAACTCCTGCTTTTTGCATTGCATGGATATATTCTTCTTCTCCAAAGACCATGTTAACAGAGACTCTTGCTTTTGCACAATCTTCTTCTTGTTGTACAGGGTCTATCAAAAATTTTGAATCTATCTTATATGAAGTTACTGTAATTGGCATAGATTTCATTGGGAATCTTTCTTTTGTAAATTCTCCAAAAAGAATTTTGTTTTCTTCATCAAGTTTTGGAAAAACCGCTGTATTTAATGCTGCTACTGCTGCAAGATTACCTGCATCAATAAGATTTCCATCTGCATTTAAAATGTATAGGTCTACATAAATACACCAGACTTTTTCTCCAGGAGTAATACAAAGTTTTTTCATATCAATACAATGACTTTCTCTGATTCCTCTGTCGATAATTCTAGCTAATTCTATTGACTCTATTTGTGGCGGTCCCATTTCAAATCTATCTGAAGCTAATGGTGACAATTCTGCACCAACCATCAATACCCCTTCATCAGGAGAATCTCCGAATGGTGTCATTATACCCATCTTAATACCTGCAATAACTTGGGTATCTCCAAGTTTTACAAGAGCACTTCCTTCAGCTTTGTTTGAAATTTCGAATTCAATTTCAAGATCTCTAAAGTCATTTATTCCCCTGTCATCAAGTCTTTTTCCTTTCTCTAATAATTCTTCAATTCTTTGTTTTGTTAATTCAGATGTTTCCATTTTATTATTTCACTTTTTTAAGTGCCTCCATTTGTACCTGATTTATTTTTGAAGAAACTTTCTTTGCTAATTGCACTGCTTCTTTGACATCTTCTTTTGTGCATTTTCCATCTAATTGCAATAAACTAATTTTTTTACTTCTAGATAATACTGCGATTGGAATGTCTGTAGCAGCTT
The DNA here is from genome assembly GCA_018304245.1 of Candidatus Pacearchaeota archaeon. GTDB lineage: Archaea > Nanobdellota > Nanobdellia > Pacearchaeales > UBA284 > UBA284. Next base: position 3,403 of record JAGVWO010000034.1, on the reverse strand, counting down.
TTTCTTCTTTTCCATTTTTTTCTATTGTAAAGTCTTCTTCTTCCTTTGTAAGATCGGCAACAATAATGTCCCCCATCTTTCCGATAGAGACCGATGTAACCATTTCATCCATAGGGATTCCGGCATTTGCTAATGCCATGGCTGCAGCGTTTATTCCTGCACATCTTGTTGAGGCATCTGCTTGTAATACTAGAATATAGACATCAATTACCGTATTTGGGTAGTTATCTAATCTAATTACTGGCTCTAAAGCTTTTCCTGTTACAAAAGAAATTTCTGAACTTCTTCTGCTTGGACCTGGTTTCTTTCTCTCTGTTACAGAAAACGAAGCTAAGTCATAATAACATCTTAATTTTCCTTTTTCTGGATTTTGTAGATGTTGTGGCAATAATTTTCTTGGACCATAAACTGCGGCTATAGCAACAGTATTTCCAAATGAAAACATCGCACTTCCATCAGCATTTTTTACTATGCCGGTTTTTGCTTTCATTTCTCTTAATTCATCATTTGCCCTTCCGTCTGGTCTTTTTGTTGTTTTTGGTGTCATTTTAATTTTCCTCCGTGGTTGGACCAATTGGTTTAATTGTTATTTTCATTTTTTTCTTTTCATCTTCTAAGAATTTTTTGACTAGTTCAGTTAAACCATGTATAAACGGTTTATTTGCGATGAATTCTATTGCTTTTTTTGCAAGCAATTCATTTTCAACGTCCTCTGCTCCAATCCAAATAATTCCATTTTGTCCAACAATAATGTTAGTGCCTGTTTCTTGTTTAAGCATGCTTACCATACTTCCGGCTTTCCCGATTACTCTTGGGACTTTTGCAGAATTTATTCTTATTAGCATTCCTCCTTCTAATCTTTTTAAACCTCTTTCCCTCATTGTCAAATCAATTCCCCTGGATTTTATGTCTTTGATTTTTGCAACAACAATATCTCTGAAATTTAATGTTTCAGACAAATCATTTTTATTTACAAATCTCCCGACTTCCATTGCTGAAAGGAAAGAATTGAATGGGCTCGCTATATCGATAAGCCATCCATTAAAAGTCATGTCATAAACGTGTCCGATGACGACATTCCCTGGTCTTGGAACATATGCTCCAGATAACGGGATAACTTTTATTAATTTATCATTCATGTCAAGTAATCCAAATCTCATTGAAACAATTTCTTTTCCTTCTCTTCTTGTTCCTTCTCCTGGTAAGAAATCTGAACCAGATTCAATTACCTCTCCTGGAACAACAATTTTTCTATCTTGTTCTATTTCTTCTGGATTTGTTTTTTCCTCTACATTAATTTCCTCATCTTTTTCTATATTCTTTTTTTCTTTTTTATCCATTTTTACTCCTAAATGTATTTTATTCGCTCGAAAATATTTTATATTTTCGGCGCGCTTGGAAATGCAAACATTTCCCGCACCCAAAAAGATAAACTTTTTAGGGCGCCAAAAATCCTTTGATTTTTGAGCGTATTTTTATTTATATGATCATTAAATTTATCCCTAATTTATTCCTGAATTTCTTCAGTAATATTGTCTCCTTGTGTAAGGCCGTTGAGTTTGTCATAAAACTCTAATTGCATTCCTGCTGGAATGTCTACTATTACTGACATTGATCCGTCCTGAAGCCAATCTTCTGATTCTTTTTTTACGTCTTTGAAAAGACCGTATGCTCTTCCAACATGTGTTGCTGGAATAACAATTTTAATCCTCTTTGTTGACATCCTGATCGGAAGCAATTTCTCAAGTTGTTTGATTATTAGTATTGCCTGTTCATCTGTTGCCCTATTTTCATCAACCCTTACTCCTGCTTGTTTCATTGAAGAGGATATTCTGTCGGGCGTGAATGGCGCTTTTGTTCTTGGATCTGCACAATTTCTTATTATAAATTCAATTATCTGTTTCTCTTTCATGTCTCTTTGTTTTTCCCTATATTCTTGAGTTACATGAACTTCGCCATCATTGATTATTTTTTGTGCAATAGAATATGTGTCTATCGTATTGAATGCAGACATTAAATCTGCTTCGGGAACTTTTGTCCCTGCCTTAAAATCAAAGAAAACCCCATCAAAAGAAACGACATCTCTAAGTTGAGCTAAGTTTTGATTAGCATAATTCTTTTTGAAAGCCATAGCCTTATCACAGTCTACAACAATTTCAAACGTTTTCCCATTTATCTTTATTTTTGCTGGAACTTGTGTCATATTAGAAAAAAATATAATATTTAGACAATTTATTTTTCTTCTTGTTTATTGTAACAGAAAATCTAGCTTTATAAGTTTTTGGGTTTAATCTTGGAAATCTTTTTTGTTCCAATATCTTCATTAAACATTAGCAGATAGCCGTCTGGATCCATAATTAAAAATCCCTTCACTCCGATTAAATAATTTCCTTTTCTAAACCAATATTCTTTTGGATTTTCCTTAATCGGATATTTATATTTTTTTAATCTATTCAAAATAGCCAACGTATCTTTCACTTCAAATTGAAAATGGACCCCTTTCCCCCTAGGGTATTTGAGAATACCTGTAAACCAAGGAGATTTTTTATCATTATTTCCCTGGTCAATCATTATTTGGCTCCCTTGAAAAGAGAGATATGCAAAATTTGATTCCCCTCTTTGATATTCAATCTTAAATCCAAGAATATTTGTATAAAAGTTTAAACTTTTCTTAAAATCAGATACGCTCAACTCGGGTATTAATTTATTAAATTTCATTTTTAATCTAGATTTTGTATTTTAATTCTGATAATAGTATGTAACTCTCAGATATAATTCTTCTCCAGATCGGACAATTAACCCAGAAGCTTCTTTTGACATATAATTACTTCCTATTGTGTTTCCTCTACTTATAGTTATATTTTGTTGCAATGGATAAACCCTTAAGGTATATCCTTTGATAAATTTATCTGCAATAGTTTCATTTCCAAGAAGATTTTTAGTCACATTAATCAAGGTTTTATTTAAGTAACTGCAATATCCCTCATCTATCCCATTGCATTTATATCCCGGGGAAATTTTACAATTATAAATTAAATCTTTAATATTTATTTTAGAATTATCTCTTCCAAGACAATCCGTTGTATAAGAAAGCAAAGCATGATTAAAATCATCAGCCATTGCTTGTTTTTGTGTCGTGTCTAATGGTTTTTCCTTTAATGAAAAAACAAAAAGAATAACGCCCATTATAATTACTAAAACCACAATTATTACAAATCCAAACATTTCTTCTTGCCCTTTTCTATTTATTTTATTAATTCCCTTATTTTCCATTTTTAATATTAACTTGTTTCTATCCAAATTTTAACTATTCCAATTTTACAACTGCCTTTTTGTGAATCTTCCTCACAAACAGGAATGTATGTTTTATATGCTTGAACATTGTTTTGTGTGTTGGAGTTAT
>JAGVWO010000033.1 GCA_018304245.1 Candidatus Pacearchaeota archaeon | reverse complement strand
GACCATATTTGGTCAGCGGTGGGTACAAGGATTGCTGTTGATCATAAATTGCAGTTTTTTAGTTATACTGATGGAAAATTTATCAAAGCATATCATCAAGAGTGCGTTTTTGCACAATTAGACTACTTAAAACATAAAAATATTGAATCTACTTTTTTGAGAGATCAAATAAAAAGAATTGGTGATGCTCAAATAACCTTTAGTGAGATTATCAAAAAAGAAATTGACCGGATAATAAAACTTTAATTATTTTAAATTTATAAAAAAAGAAGAGAGAGTGAAAAATGGCAGCTCTCTCAAAATAGGTCTTTTCTTGTTCTTTAAATATCTTTTGACCTGTTTATAAATAAAAGTTTATTTTCAATATAAAACCCTTCATGCTAAAAGTTTTAAGAATTAATCAAAGGTTTTAGCAAGATATGGGGTTCGTTTAATACATGTTGTGCGAACTTTTAGGCCTATTCAAGCATTTTTTGCTTAAAAGTTTTAATTATTGCTCAAATATTTCTATTTGTTGAAACTTTTAAGCTTTGATTAGAAGTTTTAATCATTTATTTGAGTAATTTTTGGAACTGCACTATCTCCTTAAAAATTTCTTCTGTGAAAATATCTCTTTCTTTTACCTCACGACCTTGCCCCACATGTATTCCACTATGGTTTACTGCACAATATTTTATTGGCTTTTTTGATCTTTTTGTATATTTTAATAGATTATATGTTTTTGTAATTTTTTGAATAGCTCCTTGATTATATGGGCTTAATTTTCCTTGAACTATCCAAAATTCATCTGCTTTATCAATTAGTGCTTTCTCTTTTTGAATAGGTAAATATGTTTGTTTCTTAAATTCATCTTCTCTTTTTATAACAAAATGCCCTAATTGATTTATAGGGACACCCCCTAACCTTTCTATTAAATTTGCTATTCTTTCAATTTGGTAATTATTTTGCCAATATTCTGTAACAAAAACGCTCGTTTTGCTCATTTGCTTGACCATCGTGTAGAGATAATTATGCCTAAGACACAAACAAGAGTTATGGCTATGGCTGTTATTGACTGGTACAATAGGGTCATTTTGACTAGTTCTGTTGAACTCAATTGCATGCCTTCTAAGATCTTTGTGATTGTTTGTTTTATGACATCTTGCCAAGCCAATGCAATTACTAGGGCAAAAGCTGTTGTAATAGCTGTTCCTGTTTTGCTTCGTACCTCTGATTTAAAATGTGATGCGGCTCGATGTGCTTTTTCAAGTACTTTTTTATGCAATTTTTGATGTTCACTTTGATATTTTGGAGTTTCCATTTTTTGTTATTTTTGTTGGTTTTTTGCATTTTTTCTTCATGCAAAAACCTGTTAGATTTGCTTAAATCTTTTGATTATTTGAGTTTGATTTCAATCAATTTTTCTGTTCTAATTTGCTCAAATCTTTTAATTTTAAATAGTTTTTTGTTTGATATTTTTTCTAAGATTATAAAACTTTGTGAAATTTTGTGTTTTTTGCTCTTTTTTGATGAAAATTTGGGGTGTTTGAACTATTTAAATTTATCGTCGATGTTTGGTGTCCAAACAGCCAGTTACATCAATCAAACAGCAGCCTTTTTAGTAAAATGGAAATATTTATAAAGAATAATTGGGGTTAATATACTATGGGTTTTCTATGGTTCGGACGACGTAAAGATGAAGAACATCATAAGATAAAAGAAGATGTTAAGAATTCTTTTGAGTCTGTAAAGCAAGATGTAAAGAAAATTGGTGTATGGATACATCATTTAAATGATCAAGATAAGAAACAAGACAAACAGCTAGAAGATGTTTTTGATAAATTAGATGATATTCAATCAGATATTAACGATATAAAATCTTTTGTTTCTTTCTTTGATAGTCGTATTTCTAAACAGGTGTTCAAACAACGGCAAACAGCTGTTGGTAAACAAACACGTGTTGAACGTGTCCAAACACCTGTCCAAACAGTTGTCCAAACAGCCTTTTTGAAACATTTAAGTGTGATGGAAAGAGCTATTGTTTGGGTGCTCGCAAATGCGGACATTGGAATGAAATTAAGTTACCAAGATATTGCAGTAATTTTAGGAAAAGATGTTTCAACGGTTCGCGGGCAGATCAATAATATTAAACAAAAAAGCGAAGATCTAATTAACGAATCAATTGATAAACAAGGTAAAAAGAGATATTGGATAGAGGATGATATGAAAGATATGATCTTTTCGGAAGTTCGTAATAAGACAAAAAGCCTAAAAAGGCGATAAAGATGATTAAAAATAGTCAAAAACAGGTAAAAGTGAGCATTAATGCGAACTTTTTAGATCAAAAATCGTAAAAGTGAGACTTGATAAAGGTCAAGAAAAATCTAAAAAGATCGGAAAAAAGAGTAAATGACACAAATATCTGGAAAACGACTAAAAAATTAACTAAAAAGTGAGGGTTGATACTAGATTTTGACAAAAAGAGATAAAAATTGCCTAAAAAACAAGATATTGTATATAAAAATGCTCCAAAAGTGTGTTCAGTTCAAATCAGGATAAGACTATCTCAAAATTTGATAAAAATGGGAAGATATGTCCTGAATAACTAAAAAAAGAGGTAAGATTTAGAAAAAACATATCAAAAAACAGGTAAAAGTGAGCTTAAGCATAGTTGGGTATATTTACTCGGTATAACGAATAAACATACTTAGGGGTATCTTTATTTGTTGTTCACGTCGATAAAAAAGGTTATTTATTTTTATATAAAAGAGATATTATTTCTTTTTCCGTCGACAAAATCTCAAAATATGATTAATTTATTTGTCTGGAATTTATCCTTGATAAGATATCTAATGTAGAAATATTTCTTAATTCCGGGGAGATTCTAAGCATAACAGTCTTATTATTAACTTTTTCCTTAATGATTGGAATACCTTTATGGATCAGTCTAGAAATATAGTCTCTTATCGAACTTTCTGTAAGTCCCGTCGATATAGCTAGATCTTTATAACTTATCTCCTTACTTTGCTCTTCTAATGAATATAATGCAGAAAAGATACTAAATTCTTGTTTACTTAATCCCTTGAATTTATCTTTAAGCTCTTTTTTGAGATTCGAAACAAGATCGGAAAGCTGTTTTAATTCCATGTTATTTTTAGATTCTATTTCTTCTTTATTTTTTTCTCCCATTATTTCTTCTTGTATTTTTTGTAAGATTCGAGTCTTGTCAATGGTTTGCCCACCCATATTAAAAGTTCGCTTTAATTGTGCTGGATATGTGCTGACTGTTTGTTGACTGTCTGCTGGAACCCCATCATTTCCTTTGGACTCTCTGAAATAAGGCTTAATTCCCCCATATACCTTCGAATTTGTGCTGGATATGTGCTGGATTTGCTGATTTTTTGTTGAATCTTTGTTGACATTTATTTCACTAAGAGTTTGACTAATTTTGATTAATTCTTCTTTTAAATCTAAAATTTCTCTTGACAGAAACAGCATATCTTCTTTGATTTTTTCAAATGATTCTCTTAATACTTTTTCATCCATTTTCCCTTAACCTATTAAATTTTCCAAAACAAAAATCTTAGTACTTTTGACCTTCCTTTAATTCCGTAAATGGTGCCATTAACTTTGCCTTCTCTTCACTTATTTTCTTGTATGCTTCATGGACATTTGGTGTCAGCCCCCATCTTTTCCTTCTAGAATATTGAACCCCTTTTGGATTTTTATTGACAGAGTAGACAAATTTTTTTAATTCTAATTCTTCTAAGATCTTTTTCATATATTCTTCGTCCCTAGCTAATTCTTGTGCAATATAATATGTAAACATTGAATTTGGAGATTCCTGAAAAAGTAATTGAAGGACGGCTTCTTTAATTTTCTCCTCTTTTGATATTGATATTCTCGGCATATTTGATTAAATTTAACTCGATTTATAAAGATTATTGTTCGTTAAAACGATTAATTTAAAAATAGATTTGAATTATGAACAATAGAATGGGTGTTTTGAGAGGTGATTCAAGAGATCTATTTTTATCCTTATTCTTAGCTGGACTTCTCTCAATTCCTTCTCTAGGTGTTGCACAACAATATGGGACGTCAAAACCAGAAAATCCAAAAAAATTTGAAACTGAATTAAATAATTCACAATTAGAATCAAAATTACAGCGAGTTTATTCTGAATTTTTTTCAATGCCTAGTGGATATGGTATTTATTGTAATGAAACTCAAGAAATCCCTTTAATGGGAAATCAAAGAGAAATGGTAAGAATTAGAACTAAAATAGGATATAATGGAAAATCTATTAAAATTTTGATGGGTGTTGCAAATGAAGATGCAAAAAAAGAATTTCAAATAAATGGCCTGTACACTTTAGTTATCTCTGGAGCAAAAGAAAGTGGCACAAGCCAAAAAGCTCTTGTTTTAGACAGGGCACGAAAAAATGTTTCTTCAATTGAGTTGGGTGAATCTTCGTGTGAAGGAGAAATGTGTGAGAATCTTCTTTCAATATCAGATAGAATCATTTTTGAAGTAAGTAAAAAACTTGGGCTAAAACAACAAAAAGATCTTATTACCTTGCTTAGTGGTTTTGATTTTGGAATTGTGAGTAGAGCAAAAGCAAGTGGAGATGGTTCAAGAATTGGAGATAAATCTAAGGGGAAAGCATATGTTTCTTACATTTCTTCTGAAATGGTTCCAATAAGAATGTTTAGTTTTCCTGAAGTAAAGGCCTATGAAATAAATATCAATACTGGAAATACAGAAGTTTTTGGTTTGGTTCTTTTAAGTTATATTTCAAAAGTAGATTATGCTCTTGGAAACAATATTCAATTCAAATACAAAAGTGAACCTTTTTTCAGAGAGATTTATTTTAATAAATAATATAATAAATAATATAACAAATACAAAAGTCTTTAAATTACCTGCTGACTTGTTCTAAAACATATAAAATGATGCAAGAAGCAATTCAAGCAACAATCAACGAGCTTGATGAAAGTTTAGATCCGCTTGTAAAAGAATGGTTTTACAATAAATTTGGTGGATACTCTCTTTCTCAAAAATTTGGGGTTTTGAATATTCTTCATAGAAAAAATATTTTGATTAGTGCGCCAACAGGTGGAACAAAAACATTAACTGCTTTTTTAGGAATCTTAAGTTATCTTGTCTCTTTAGCTAAAAAAAATGAATTGGAAAATAAAATTTATTGCGTTTACATTTCCCCTTTGAAGGCTTTGAATAATGATATTGGTGTTAACTTAAAAAAACCATTAGAAGAAATTTGCGAACTCGCGGAGAAGAAGGGAATTAAATTACAAGAAATAAGGGTTAATGTTAGAACAGGAGATACGCCCACTAAAGAAAGAGTAAAAATGGCTAAAAAATCTCCACATATTTTTATTACAACTCCTGAAAGTCTGGCAATAGTTCTTACAACAAAAAAATTTGTAGACTATCTTAAATCAACAGAATATTTTATAATTGATGAAATTCATTCATTGGCAAATAATAAAAGAGGGGTTTATCTTTCCCTATCTATTGAACGTTTAGAGGAGTTATCTATGATTCCTCCAACCCGGATTGGTTTAAGTGCGACAATTGCCCCCCTTGAAGAAGTTGCTAAATATCTTGTTGGATTTTCAAAAATTAAAGATAAACAAAATAAAACAAAATTTTTGCCAAGAGATTGTGTTATTGCAGATATTCAATATCTAAAAAAAATGGATATTAAAGTTTTAAGTCCATTGCCAGATATGATAAATACGACATCTAAGGAAATTTCTTATGCCCTTTATTCATTAATTGATAAATTAATAGAAGAACACAAAACAACCCTTATTTTTACAAATACTCGAAGTGCCACTGAAAGGGTTATTAACAATCTTAAGGAGATGTTCCCAAAAAATTATGAAAATATTGATGAAAAAATTGGGGCACATCATTCTAGTCTTGGAAAAGAGCTTCGATTTTCAATTGAACAACGATTGCGTGAAGGAAAATTGAAGGCCGTGGTTACTTCGACTTCTCTTGAGCTAGGGATAGATATTGGTTACGTTGACCTAGTTATCTTGCTTGGAAGCCCAAAGGCTGTTTCTAGGGCATTACAAAGAATTGGAAGGGCAGGTCACAAACTACATGATATAAGTAAAGGGCGAATTATTGTTCTAGATCAAGATGACCTTGTCGAATGTGCTGTTTTACTTAAAGAAGCAGAAGAAAAACACATTGATAAAATACAGATTCAAAAAAATTGTTTGGATGTACTTAGTCAACATATTTTGGGTGCAACTATTCAAAGAATTTGGAGTATTGATGAACTTTTTGATGTAATAAGACAAAGTTATTGCTTTAATACACTCTCTTCAGAAGACTTCTATTCAGTCATTTCTTATCTTTCGGGAGAATATTCTGGTCTAGAAAAAAGAAATATTTACAAAAAAATTTGGTATGATTCAGAAACGAGACAAGTTGGAAAAAAGGGAATGATGGCAAGAATTATTTATATGACTAATATTGGAACAATTCCCGATGAAAGTTCTTCCCTTGTTGTTGTTGCTTCTCCCCAATCTAGAAAGGATGAAATCGTAGGGAATATTAGTGAAACTTTTTTAGAACGACTTAAGAAAGGAGATGTTTTTGTCCTTGGTGGAAGCAAGTATCAATTTATGTATAGTCGTGGGATGAAAACTTATGTTAATGCTTCTGTGTCTCGACCTCCAACAATTCCTTCCTGGGGTTCTGAAATGCTTCCATTAAGTTTTGATTTAGCTATAGCTATTCAAAAATTCAGAAGAGTTCTTAATGAAATGTTTGAAAAAAAGAAAGATGACAAAGAAATTAAAGAATTTATAGAAAAAAATATTCATGCTGACCAAAATTCTGTTTCTTCTATTTATACTTATTTTGATGAACAGTATTGTTTCGCTAAAATCCCACATGAGAACAAGATTTTAATTGAAAGATATGCTGATGCTGAAAAAAAATATGTTATTTTCCATACACTTTATGGACGAAGGGTAAATGAAGCCCTTAGTAGGGCAATTGCTTTTGCAGCAGGAGGGGGAATAATTAAAAGGGATATTGAAATCGGGTTAAATGATAATGGTTTTTTCTTGGCAAGTATTAGACCATTACAAATAGAAAAGGCCTTGTCCTTACTTATTGAAAATCCAGATTCAATGAAAAATGTTTTAATTGATGCGATTGATAGAACAGAATATTTTAAAAGAAGATTCAGACATTGCGCTGTTCGAAGTCTAATGATTTTAAGAAATTATAAGGGTGTATCAAAAAGTGCGGGAAGGCAACAAGTTGGTGCAGATATTATGCTTTCTGGCTTACAAAAGAGTTATAATGATTTCCCAATTTTAAAAGAAACCCGAAGAGAAATTTTAGAAGATGCTATGGAAGTAGAAAATGCTATCAAAATACTTAAGGAAATTAAAAATAAAAAAATAAAAGTGGAAACAATTGACGCAGAATTTCCAAGCCCTTTTTCCCTAAATTTAATTACTCAAGGTTATGTTGATCTGATGAAAATGGAAAATAAGGTGGAATTCTTAAAAAGAATGCATAAAAAAATTAAAGATAAAATTAAAGAGAGAAAAAATGAATAAAATAGAAATTCTTCCAGGAATAGAATTAAAAAACAAGGCACTTTGGTTAAAAAAAGAAAAGATCCTTGTTATTAGTGATCTGCATTTAGGTTATGAAGAAGCTTTAAACCAGCGAGGTATTTTTATTCCAAGAGTTATTTTTTCTAAAATAAAAAAAGAAATTATTGAATTGTTAAAATTAAAACCAAAAAAAATTATTATTCTTGGAGATTTAAAACATGAATTTGCCCAAATTTCTGCTCAAGAATGGTCAGATGCACTAGAATTAATAAATTTAATAACAAAAAAGGCAAAAATTATTTTAATCAAAGGAAACCATGATACCATTCTTGGTCCAATTGCTAAAAAGAAGGGGTTAGAAATTTTGCCTTTTTATTACTTAGATAAAGAAAAAATTATTTTTATTCATGGAAATAAAATAACGCCGGATAAGGAACTTTATTCTGCAAAAATAATGATTATTGGTCATGAACATCCTGCAATAGAATTGCGGGAGGGTGTTAAAAAGGAAAAATATAAATGTTTCTTGCTTGGAAAATGGAAAAAGACCAAAATTGTTGTTGTCCCTAGTTTTCTTCCAACCCTTGGTGAAAATATTTTAAAAGAAAAATTTTTAAGCCCATTCTTAAAACAAACAAGAGAAGATGTGGAAAAATTTAAGGTATTTGTCATTCAGGATAAAAAATTTTATGATTTTGGTACAATCAAAGAAATAAGAACCGTATCTAAATAGATTCATAAAAAGATTTAAATTCCTTGGTGTTTAATCAAAAAGATGACTCAATATAAAAAAATTGGACTTCTAGATATGAATGAATCTATGGGTTTTATTAAATTGAAAGAAGATGTGGAAAAATTTCTAGATAAAATAAAGAGGGCAGGTGGAGAACAAGCTTTTTACATTTCATTAGTAAGTCGACCCTTCAATGCAAAATTGTGTCTTAATGAAATTGAAAAAATATTGAAAAACGTTGATGACCTCTCATTCTCCCTAGGTAAAAAAGATATTTGGGTTGCAAAAGAGTTAAGGCAAATTAATTTAGATTTAATTAAAATCAGAGAAAAGCTTTCGAAGTTTGGTTAATTCTTAAAATAACCAACATTTTAATATCTATTAATTATTTTATTAATAATCCTGCTAAGGTGGCAGAATGGTAATGCGTCAGTCTCGAAAACTGGTGTCCTTACGGACTCGGAGGTTCGAATCCTCCCCTTAGCGTTTTAAATTTATGGTTTGTAAAAATAAGGGGTTATCTTAAATAAAGAATTTTTAGAAATTATTTCTTTTGATTTTCTTTCTTTTGAAAGAAAGGTAATTTCAAATGAGGTGGAAGATTTAATTCTTCTTCAAACTCTAATGCTTTTATGTTGCATCTGGTCATTACACTATTTAAGATTAAAATTTTAAGTTCTTCTTTGATTTCTTTTTTCTTCCATTCTTCAAGAATTGTATTTGCGGATTCCTTTTCTGTTATATAGAGAACATTTCCTTGAAAAGAAAGTTCTGCTATCTCTTTTTTCTCTAGATTATATTTTATCCCGAATATAAATTCGAAATTCAAAAGATCTTTATCTTTCATAGGAGAATTTTTAACAGCCTTTATATCTTGAATATCTATATTCATAGCTACGCTTAACTTCCCTTGTTCATGGGATTTTCTTTCAATAAGTATCTTTTTAAAATTTAATCCAAATACTGCCATTTTAAGCCTTTAAACTTTTATTTAAGTGTGAATAAGACAATTAGGTTTATCTAATTGAGTTCTTATTTCATTTCTTCTTCGCTAACAACAACAAAATCACCCACTGCTAAAATTGCGGTATATGGGACTAACATTCCATCTTTTGTTTTTTCTAAATTCAATCCCATTGCATAAGTTGTAGGTGAAGCCATTACAAAGTGAATAAGTTCTCCGCTTCTTGTTTCAAAGCTCATATCTTTAACAAAACCTAACCTTTTCCCTTCTTTTGTTACAACCAATTTTTCAAAAAGTTCTTTTGCTGGTCTTTTATCGAGTGCCATCTTTTTTAATATGTTTATTTAATTAAAAAACAAAGGTTAAATTTTATTTATAAACTTTTCTATGATTTTAGATATGATTCATTTTTAAGAGAATTTTTATTGATTTTCTTGATTTTCTTGATTTTTATCTTTTTTTGAAATATCTTAAAATCTATGTTTTTAATTTAAAACTTATTTTAAAACTTATTTAGGTAATAATCTCTATATCTTTATTAAACGAACCTTGATTTTTTGCTTAG
>JAGVWO010000032.1 GCA_018304245.1 Candidatus Pacearchaeota archaeon | reverse complement strand
CCAGAAAGATTTCTTTTACAAATCGGGCAAATTTTCATAAAGAGGATACGAAGAGGATATTTAAAATACTTTCTTAAGACCAATTAACTTAACAATGTAGGTTTACAATAATCTTTAAAAAGAGAGAGTTAATCTTCTAAATATGACTGACAATTATAAACAACTCGTCGAAAGAATTTCTCAATCAACAAAACTTAGTGTTGAGGATATTGAAAGAAGAATTGAAGCAAAAAGAGCAAAACTTTCTGGATTAATTTCCCTTGAAGGGGCTGCACATGTAATTGCTGCAGAACTAGGGATAGGTTTAGAAAAACAAAATTACAAAATTTCTGAATTGAACTTAGGAATGAGAAAAGTTATTGTTTTGGGAAAAATTATTCAAATTTATCCTGTAAAAACTTATAAAAAAAATGGAAGGGAAGGTGAAATTGGGAGTTTCATGATTGCGGATGAAACTGGAAATATTCGGGTTGTTTTATGGGATACAAACCATATTAAAAAAATTAAAGATAACGAATTAAAAGAGGGGGAAGTTGTTGAAATAATGAATGCTGATGTTCGAGGAACGATGAACAAGGAAATTCATTTGAATTCATTTTCAAAATTAGAAAAATCTTCTGTCCAAATAGAAAATGTCATTATTAATAAACCACAAAGAAATGAACAAATTTCAAAAATTTCTGAATTAAAACCAGATTCTTTTTCAAATTTAAGGGGAACAATTGTTCAGGTATTTCAACCAGCTTTCTTTAATGTATGCCCAAATTGCAATATGAAGGTTAGTTTTGAAAATGAAAAAGCAATTTGCCCAAGACACGAACTTGTTACTCCAAAAGAAAGAGCAATATTAAATATGGTCGTAGATGATGGAACAGAAACAATAAGAACTATTGCATTTACTGATCAAATAAATGAACTTTATGGGATGATTGAAGATGTCGAGTTATTAAAAGACCCAAGCTTTAATACATCTAAACGTGCAGAAGTTTTAGGAAAGGAATTTGTTTTTTCTGGAAAAACAAGACACAATGCCCTTTTTGACAGAACAGAATTTATAATTAACAGAGTAAGAGAGGCCAATCCTGAAGAAGTTATTGCAGAGCTCTCAAAAACAGTTAAAATATCTTCAACAAATTAAATATATTTTTCAGTATATATTTCTTTAAAAAGCTGAAAACGTTATAAAAATCATGGCTAAGGAAAAATTAAAAGAAAAAAAAGTTGCAAGAGAAGGGGAACCTAAACTAACAGATCTTCCTGGAATCGGCCCTACAACTGCTTCTAAATTAGAAGAGAACGGTTATGGCGATCTAATGTCTGTTGCTGTTATGAATCCTTCAGATTTAAGTTCATTATGCGATTTAAGTGAAGCTGTTGCAAGAAAAGCGATTTCTGCTGCTAGAAAAATGCTTAATCTCGAATTTCAAGACGCAACAGAATATGTAAAAAAAAGAGAAGAAATATTTCATATTACAACCGGATCAAAGAGTTTGGATGCACTTCTGGGAAGTGGAGTTGAAACAAAAGCAATAACCGAAGCTTTTGGTGCTTTTGGAAGCGGTAAATCTCAGCTTGCACACACCCTTGCGGTGACTGTGCAGCTTCCAAGAGATCAAGGTGGTGCAGATGGTAGAGCTGTTTGGATAGATACAGAAGGAACTTTCAGACCAGAGAGAATTAAACAAATTGCAGAAGGAAAGGGACTTGATACAGAAAAAACACTAAAAGGGATTTTTGTTGCAAGGGCTTTTAATTCAGATCATCAGATTTTGCTTGTTGAAAAAGTCATGGATTTGATTAACAATGGCGAACCGATTAAATTATTGATTGTAGATAGTATTACAGCACATTTCAGAGCAGAATTTGCAGGAAGAGGGATGCTTGCAGATAGACAACAAAGAATAAACAAACATCTTCATGCTTTAATGAGATTAGCAGAATCAAAAAACATCGCGATTTATATGACCAACCAAGTTATGGCAAATCCTGCAGTTATGTTCGGAGACCCAACAACAGCAATTGGTGGACATATTGTTGCTCATGCTTCTACATATCGACTTTATTTAAGAAGAGGAAAAAAGAATTCAAGAGTCGCTAAAATGATTGATTCACCAAATCTTCCCGAAAATGAATGCGTTTTCTTTTTAAGTGATAAGGGTGTGGTTGATGTGGTAGATGAAGAATAAAAATTTAGTTAAAATTAAATACTTCTTGAACTAATTTCTTTTATGATAGATTTTGATGAAATAATTGACAAGTATCTCATTCATGAAAATAAACCAAAAGAAATTGGAAGATATTATCCGAGTGAAATTGGGGGATGTATTAGAAAAACGTGGTTCTCTTACAAAAATCCAAAAGAAGTCGGCGCAGATCTACTTCGAATTTTTGAAGCTGGAAATTTATTACATGAATTTATCAGTGATGCAATTAAAAGTGAGAAAAATCCAGATATAGAATTAGTAAAAAATGAAATGCCTATTAGAATAGAAGAAAAAGATTTTATTATTTCTGGAAGAATTGATAACCTTATTATGTTCAAATTAAATGGGGAACAGTATCTGGTTGAAGTTAAATCAACAAAAATGCTTCCAAGATATGCAAATGAAAGTCACGAGATGCAACTACAACTTTATATGCATGCAACAAATATCCACAAGGGATTTCTTTTATATATCCAAAAAGATAATTTAAAAACAACATCCTTTGAATCAAAATATGATGAAAACATGGCACAAAATATTTTGAGAAGATTTAGAGAACTTCATCTTTCCTTGAAGAATGATAAGATGCCAAAACCAGAAGCAAAACTTAGCGATGATAAAAGATGGATGTGTTCTTATTGCGCATATAAAGAAAACTGTGATAAAGCTGGAAATTAACTTGCAGAGCATTCCCCTCTAAAAAAAGCCCATTCTTCACATTCTTTTCCACTAGAAAAAATACAAACCCCATATTGTCCTTCCGTATTTTCTCTTATTTCTAAGGTTCCTCCTTGTTCTTCACAAAAAACTGATGCGGGATTTGCTAGAGTTTGATTTTCTACGGAAGATTCTCCAAGCAAGTCATAAGGATGAACATCTGGATAAAAAATTCCATAGACTTTTACTTCTGTTATACCCGATTCATTAATTTGTGCAAATATTTCATAATTACAAATGCACTTACAAATTTCCCCTTTGTTATCTTCGTTTATAACCAAAATACCATCATAAACTTCATAAGATAATGTTATGTTTGCGCAGCAAACATATGAAACCTTTTGATGTAAAATTACTTTGTTTTCTTCAATTGTTATATTTGCAAAAACCCCTTTATCTTCTTGATTGCATGGGCTAACTAAATAATACATGTTTTCAAATTTCGATGTATGGGCTAAAGGTGTTGTTCCAGAATTTTTTATTATAAAAAATAATCCTATGGCAATTATCAAAACTAAAACAATTATCCCGATAATTTTCCATAAATTCTTTTGATTTTTACGTGCCATCTTCTATTTTGTTGTTTTTAACTTTTATAAATAATCGTTAGACTCCAATTTGGTTTGAAGTTATCTTAAACTTTCTTCGCATTCTTCTTTAACCATTCATTAAATTCTTTCAAAACTCTTTTGTTTTCAGGAACACCAACTTCTGCTTGAATTTTTTCAGACATTTCATGGAAAATAGAATTACTCCTTACGACAAATGGCCCTTCTAATAACCCAGGCATTTTACTTTGAATTGAAAAATCTACAAGAGATTGTTTCATATCTGCTCTAAGTTTAATATTTTCCCAAACAGCATCCCAATTTCCAGCCCATCCCCTTACATTACCTGCAATTTCTTTTAAGACCTCTGATTCTCCATTAATCAAATCCTCTGTTGGTTTAATCTCATCTGATAAAACATCATATTTCATTAAATCTAGAAAACCATGTTCTATTGCAGGATCTTCTTTCCAGTGTTTTCTTACTTCAGCAATTTGCAACATTCTTCTAAACCTATGAATTCCATCTGCACTTTTAATTGGATTAACTATAGTAATAATATCTGTTGCTTTGAAACTTGTTGCAGGAACCTTAAGATCATTAACAACCCTATCAAAAACACCGTATGGACTTGCACCATGGATTGTACCTGCCACCACATTTGCTAAGGCTCCAACCCTCATCGCTTCATATAATGCAGAAGTTTCTGTGCTCCTTACTTCACCAACAATCAAACAAGAATCTCCAAGTCTCAAAGAAGTTCTTATTCCTTCTTCTGCAGAAACTTCTGTTGATTCTTTTAATAATGCACCCCTGACTTTCATTCTTAAAATATCAAAATTCAAATCCCTTAATGCATTTACTGGAAGTTCAAGAGTATCTTCTAATACAATGACTCTATATTTTTGCATGATCTCCAACATACACGCTCCTAAAAAAGAGGTTTTACCCGAACTTCTTGTTCCAGCAACTAATAATGTTCTTCCACCATCTATTAAAAAAGACATTAATCCTGCCGACAATGATGAAATCATTTTATTTTTTATAAATAAAGGCATTGTCCAAGGTTTATCTCTGTGTCTTCTAAATGAATATGCCACCCCATCAGGAGAAAGAGGTTGCTGAATTATTGCTACCCTCGCTCTAGCTTTTAAAATTTCTAGTTCTGTATCTAATATCGGATTTGCTTCATCTAATGGTCTTCCAGAAATCATTCTAAATTTTGCAGCCCAAGAATCTACATCTTCTTGACTTGGAACAATATTACTATCACATTCATCAAATTCATTATGTCTCACAAATATTGGAACAGCCCCTGCTGGAGAATTTACTGAAATGTCCTGAAGATTTTCATCTAATAACAAAACTTCAATAAGTCCAAAACCAATTGTATATCTCACTAAAATTGAAGATAATTTATTTAAATTTTTATAAGTCAATTTTATTTTTCTTGATTCGCTTAATTCTCCTAAAAGATCTTTTGCAATATTAAAAAAGACTTGCCTTATTCTTTCTGGATCGGTAAATTCTTCTGCTTTTGGTTTATGTTCTAATAAAACATTTCTTGCAACATTTACTAATTCTTGTAATTCTTCGTCTAAAGAAAATTCAGGTGGATTCAGATGATATAAATATTTATTTTTACCAGGAATTTTTAAAATAGTTACAATACTCTTATCAAATTCTGTCCCTATTTCATATTCCTCTACAATTTCTCCATCTTCTGGAAGAGAAGCCATTAACCGAGTAAATGTAAAATTTGGTACAATTTCGGGTCTAAAAAATTGATTATAAATTTCCCGAGAGTTCAAAACATATCCCTTAAGTAAATCCGGTCTTTGAATTATTTGTTGGATTAGGGATGTTTTTTCAAGCATTGATAAAATTCTTTGAAGAATTTTTAAGTATTTGTCTTCACATGCTTTATCCTCTGGAAGAGCATTTGTAAGATTTATTTTTTGTTCTTCGATAAATCTTTTTAATTCAAAGTACATTGCAACCGGGTCTTGTTTTAATAAACCTAAAATAAGATAACGCATAGTTTCATATCTTGCGTTAATGTGTTTTTGACATTTTCCTAGTTCTAAGGTTGATGCTAAAAGAACCTTTTCTTGTTTGATTAAAGCAGTATATAACTGAGATAAATCTATTAAATATTTTACTTGATTAAATGTGTGGACATAATTTCTTTGCTGTACAAAAACAATTTTTGTTGCATTTGAAACTTCGGTTAGAGCATCAATAACTCTCGACATTACAACATTAGAATCTGCAATTCCCGGAACAAATGGTGCTCCAAGGTAATTAAAATAGATTACTTCTTGATTTCCTTCCCTTATATTCTCATATCCATATAATTGTGTTCCGGGTTTGAATAACATCGTCTGTTAAAATTTGATTAAATTTATTTAAAAATTATTTTTTAGTTCTTTTCAATAATCTGTCTAATGTTTCTTTTTCTTTTTCCTTTTTTATTAATGTGTTTTCTTCTCTCTTTATTTTTGATTCAGAAATTTTTTTGTTTAATTCATCGATATTTGTAGCTTTTTTAAAATTTATTTTATTTGCTTCGTTGGCAATTTTGTTTATATCTTTCATGTTTGACACAAGAGGGGATAATATTTTTAAGAATGCATTCTCTAATGCAATCACCTCTGCATTCATTGCCCTCCTCTCGATGTTAATTTCTTGCATTTTTGATAATATCCCTTCATTCAAATCTTTCATTTTTATTTCAAATTTTTTCATATTTTCGTCTGTTGTTTTAATCTGTTTCTCTATATTCTGTTTGAATGAATCTAAATTTCCAATTTTTGTTTCTATTTCTCTAATCTTATCATTAACAATTTCTTCAACCATCTCATCAATATCTGATTCACCCATTGTTGATTGAACTGGTTGTTGATAAGAATAACTTGGAGATTCATAACCCCCTTCTTGGCTTGGCGCAGGGCTTGGAGAAATGGATTGTTCTTCGGAATATCTGGAAGGTTCTTCTCTTTCAAAAGATTCTTCCCTTCTTTTCGGAACAAGGGGCATTTTTTTTCTTTCTGCAAATCTCGTATCTTCCTGTAACTCTTCAGGATAATTTTCTTCTGATGTTTCTCTACTTGTTTCATCTTCCCCTTCATCTATTTCCTTATGCCTTCTTCCTTGCATATGGAAGTCGGATCTTTCTTCTATTTCAGGCCTAATCATAATTGATTTTGACATTTTTCTTCCTGAAGACGGTGTTGGAGTTTCTTCAATTGCCTCTTCATCAAAATCTTCAGTGGCAAAAGCTAAACTTTCATCTCCTGCTGCTTTTGCTAATTCGATTTTTGTTTGTGCTTGGTCAATACCTTCTCTAATTTCCGCGGGGTTAAATCCCTCCTCTCTAAGTTGTTTTAAAATATCTGAAGAAGTAAAATTTTGCCTAATCATCATAATTATTTCATTTACTAGTTTTCTTTGAGCCATTTTATTCATCCTCCACAATATTTATTTTTCCATGCTTCTTATCTTCAATCATCTTTTCTACAAATTTTATTACTTCTTCTTGACTCATAAAATTTAAGGGTTCAAACAATTTCATATATCTTTGAACATTCATTAATTCATCCTTTCTAGCAAAATTTCCAGATTCCAAAACAATATGGTCTATTACGTCCTTTAATTTATCATTTTCATTACGTACATTAGAAACATCTGTTTTTAAATCAGAAATTTCTTTATTCAACCTATCATTTTGTTTAAGAAGGGTTTGACTTAAAATTGATACCCTTTCTCTTAAAAGCTGTAATTTTTCTTCAACAGAATTGAGGTGTGAACTAAAATCACCAATCATTGCAGAAATCGCATTCATATCTCTCTGTTCCATATATCTCCTCTTTTGTAAACCTCAATATAAAATTAGTCAAGACGATTTAAATATTTTTAGACTAAACAATTATTTGCCAAATCCAGAAACATTAGCATAAAAAACAATTACTGCAAATGCTGCTAAAATCAAAGCAATTAATATTGTAGAAAATGTTGATGCTATCAAACCAACTGTAAAAATTGATGCAGTTAAAAAAAATGCAAAAACCCACAATAATTTTGACCCAAAAAAGACTTTCATTCCTTGACCTATCGGAATTAATGTGGTCAAGGCAAATAAATTGCATATCCAAGAATATTCTGCATATCCGAGAATTTTTGAGATTAAACCCAAAACTAAAAGAGAAAATGTTCCAGCCAAAACTATCCGAGCAATATCCCATTCAGTCGGTTCAAAAAATCTTTTTTTAATCCTGGATGTTTTTGGGAAAACATCAAAAGTTGTAACGGAGAACCATAACCATTTATTTAAAAGACCTGCAGAAAATCCCCAACATATTACTGGAAGGAAAAACCACCATGGAAATTTCCAATTTTTTAATTTTGTTCCGGGTTGATAACTTAATCTTTCAGACTCTAAAAATTTTATTTTTATTTTACAATCTAAAAAATCTGCTGCAAGTTTTTGTGAAAAAACAAATATAAAGAATAAAAGAAACATAATAATTACATTTTTTACAATATTGAAGAATTCAAATTGTAAAAGTTCTCCATTTAAATTCAAAGATAAAAGAAATCCAAGGACTAACGAAACAATTCCAATAATAAACAACTCTTCTTTTTCAAACATAGAATCTTCTAGAAATTAGAATATAAAAAAGTATCTACCTTTAATTATTATAATAATCCAAACTGATTTCCTTGAATAATTTCATCCTTGACTTATAACTGTTCGCCCATTTTGCATAAGCATTCCAGCCTTGAAACGACTCAAACAGGGTGTGGTAATCAATTTCGCCTTTTTCATATTCAGTCATTTAACTTTTATCCTTCGGATATTTCTCTTCCTTAATAATCTAAAATAGTAAAAATTTCGAAAGCCTACAAAATCAATTCCCTTTGATAATGAAATTGTTTTTGATTTATCTTTGTGCAATTCAATTTTAAGATTTTCTTCAAGAAACGTTTGTATTTGTTCTTTCCACTTTTCTAATTGCTCTTTAGACTCGTGCAAAATCACAAAATCATCAACATATCTTAGATAATATTTTGCACTCAATTTATGTTTAACAAAATAGTCCAATTCATTAAGATAGATATTGGCAAAAAACTGGGAAGTTAAATTCCCAAGAGGCATGCCTTTTGAATTATTCGAGTAATTATTTAAAATCTGTTTAATAAGCCAAATAAATTTTTCATCTTTAATTTTCCGGCTTATTATATTCACCAAAACTTCATGATTGACTTCTTGAAAGTAATGTTTAATATCGCATTTCAAACAATATCCAGAAACATAATTTTCGTCATTAAACTTATTCGAGATAATTTTTCCATTTCTAGAGACTTTTCTTTTAAAAACATCAAATCTTTTCAATGCAAATAAATTTCCCTTTCCAATTCTATTTGCGCATGAATCATAAATAAAGATTTTTTCAAAAATTGGATTAAGAATATTTACAATAGCATGATGAACAATTCTGTCGCGAAAATCTGATTTTGAAATTGTTCTTGTTTTTGGGTCTCTTAAGACAAATGTTTCAAGGGGTTTTGGTTTGTATGCTTGGTTTTTTAATTCATTATGTAAATCAATTAAATTTTTATTCAAATCTTTCTCAAATTCAATAACATAGTTCTTTAATGTTTTTCCTTTTCTTGCTTTTTTATATGCAAGAAAAAGATTTTCAAGAGAAAAAATATTCTCATAAAGATTTTTGTGGGATTTCATTTGAAAAATGTCCCAGCCAAGATACGACTTATTAGCTATTCGACCATTCTCGTTAGAGTTAGCAAGATTGTCATTCCTAGTGTTCAAATCCAAATCGTTGTTAAGGTTAACCCTAGACAAACTGAATGTGTAGCCCATTAATTGATTTTCACCGCTGTTTCAATATTCAATTTCTTTACTAATTGTTACAGTTGTATTTTACACCAATCTTGGGATTTTATAACAGGCGTGTAGCCAGCCAGGCATAGCCCTGGCTAGGACAAAAAATATTCAGAAATAAAATTAATTTTTTAAAAGTTTCAAAGCTGCTTGAAATTTTCTTTCAATTTCTGCATCTGCTTTTGCTTTTTCTTGTTGAAGTTTTGAGATATATTTATCCAAACCTTGCGAAGTGCCTTCGGCACTTACAACAACTACCCGACCACCCTCGTTAGAGGCAGCAAGAACGTCACCCCTAGTGACCAAAACCAAATCGCCGTCAAGGTAAACCCTAGACAAACCACTATTTGCTGTATAAAGAGTTCTACTTCCATCTTTATTGAAAATAGGTAATCCATTTTCATCTGTTTGTGAAAATTTTCTTTGATTATTTTTATTGTCTAATTGTGGTGCATAAATTGATTTCCATAATTCGAATTAGAATCTTTGATTAATTCTAAATCATTTAAATTTAAGATTACTGGAAGTTTTACTTTTCCTCTTGCTTTTAATTGTGTCATTAATTGTTTTGCTAAATATTCATTTGGTGAGCTTTCACTTCTTAAGCATAATCCAGAATCTTCGTATTGTCCATTTAATGTTAATGTTTTTGCCCTTAGAATCTTTTCTAAATCGGCTTGATTTGCTGTTCTTAACCCTTCTTGACTAAGTATTGCATTTGCTAAGACAACTGCAAAATGATTTGAACCTTTAACAATGCCATTATCATATTTTAAAACATTTAATGAATCCGAATCATTATAATCTTTTTCAACTCTTCCCTTATATTCTTTTAAGAATTCTTTTCCGAAATCTCCTTCTAGGAAATTTGCAACTGGAACAATTGCTGGAATTTCAATCATTGGTTTTCCATAAAACTTTGGAAGTTTATTTGCCATACTTTTTATAAGAAATTCTGATTTATAAATGTTTCGTTTTTGTTGTCACTTACTAGTTACATTAGAAATAGAATCTTGAATTTTTAAAAGATTAATGCTCTTTAATCTGTTCGCCTTCTTCGCTTGTTCTTCTAATAACCTTGACATTATCTATCTTTACAGTTATTGGAATAGGAACAGCTGCTTCGAGTAATTCAACAACAACTTCTTCTTTTGTTTTGTCGACTTTTGTTACTTTTGCTTTTTCTCTTTTGAATGGTTCTGTTAAAATTTCAACTATGTCTCCTTTTTCTATCTTAATATCTGCAATAACAGGTTCAATCATTTTTTCAATCTCAGCA
>JAGVWO010000031.1 GCA_018304245.1 Candidatus Pacearchaeota archaeon | reverse complement strand
CTTCCTCCGGGAATGGGGAATGTTCCTTTCAAAAAAATATTTGAGGAATTAGAAAAAGCAGGATTTAGTGGGAAAGAGATTGTAGAAGCTGGAGGATTTGTTGCAAATAAGTTTGGTTCTCCAACACCCTATGTTTTAGAAGCACTTGGTTCTCCAATATATGCCCCAGATATGCAAGGTACATGGAATCAAGCAAAAATGAATTATGGGATGCCTGGAAATTATGCAAGCGGATATGGGTTAATGCTTCCAACACAACATTTTTCAATGTATGGAAGTGGGTTTGCAGGATTACCACAGGAACTTGGTGGGCAAGTACCAGGGAGTGGACAAAGATTTTCAGGAACATCAATGGACTAAAATCAAATAAAACAATATTTATAAAATCAAATTACATATTAATACAATAAAAACCACGAAAATTTTATATTTTCGGGTCCAGAAAATCTAGAGATTTTCTCGGAGAGGAGATAATGGTAAAAACTAAGAAAGATTTTCCAACACTAGAAATAAAAGAGGATATTGATATTGCTCAAGATTTTGCTATAAAAACTTATGAAAAATTTAATAGGGTAATTAAAAGCATTATTTGGTTTGGCTCAACTGCAAAGAAAAAAGCAATGAAAGGAAGCGATATAGATATTATAATAATTTTAGATGATTGTACTATTCAATGGGATCAGGAATTAATTGCATGGTATCGAGAAGAATTATCAAAATTAATTATTCAAAATCCCTATAAAAAACCACTGCATGTAAATACTGTAAAATTAAGCACATGGTGGAATGAACTTCTAAGAGGAGAACCGGTTGTTATTAATATAATCCGATGGGGATATCCCTTAATTGATTTTGGTGGTTTTTTTAATCCATTAAAGGTTTTATTAGCTCAAGGAAGAATAAAATCTACACCAGAATCTGTTTTTATTACCTTACAAAGAGCACCAATGCATTTACTAAGGGCGAAATCAAGTCTTCTTAATAGTGTTGAAGGAATTTATTGGGCAATGGTAGATTCAAGTCATGCTGCATTAATTGCAGCAAAAAGAATCCCACCTAGTCCAGAACATGTTGGGGATATGTTAGACAAAATTTTTGTAGAAAATAAAATGCTTGATTCAAAATATGTTTCTTGGTATCGTGAAATTTATAAGAAAACACATGGGATTCTTCATGGGGAAATAAAAGAAATAAAAGGAAGAGAAATAGAAGAAATGTATGATCGAGCCGATGAATTCTTGAGAATAATGGCAAAATTAATTAATCAAATTGTTGATTTAGAAAAATTATAATTTAACAGATTATTTCTTTTTATCTTTTGCACCAGCTTTTTTTAATTCTTCTTCTAGATTATTTCTCTCTGTTTCAATGATACCCATAACAGCTTGTTTTGCAAGATTACTACTACTCAAATAAGCATAAAGTGTAGCATAAGTTTTTTCTGCATTTGCAATGTCTTTTTTTTCTTTTGCTTTTTCTAATTTTTTACCATAATATTCTTTTACAAACCTTTCTGTTAAAATTGGATTTTGTAATGCTTGTGCCCCTTTCTGTGTTAAATCAACCAACCCCAAAATTTTTTTGTATTTATCCTTATCTTTCAATACAGGAAGTGTTGTTAATAATGGAAGAATTTCTGAAAGATTTTTGTTTTGTATTATCCAATCATATGTGAGTGTTGTTTTTAATGAATCAAGTGCATTTTTTTCTTCAGCAGAAATTAATTTACTTAAGCCCTGGGTAGTCATTGCAGCGTATTCTAAGGGGTTCTTTTTTTGATAATCTGCAAGAAGATCTCTCGGTGTGTCCGAATAGGGGTTTTCTTCAAAATTATTTTTTATAGTAGAAATTTTTTGATAAGTCTCTAATGTTTTTTCTTCATTAGACTTCTCTTTTTTATCTGCCATGAGATATTTAGTAAAAAGCTCCTTAAATATTTTATTGTATTAAAAGACTCGGCATTAGTTATTGGACTTTTAGTTCCAGAATCAATTTTCCTTTTTCTAGCTTGTAACTTTTGATTGGCAAGGAAACAGGGATAACTTTAGAATATACTCTTTTTTCTGTAAATGCCTTTATTTCTATACTATCTTGTAATTTGTTTATAATAAGATCTTTTTGATCTTTAACTTCTGGCATAGAAAGTTCGTAAAGAATTCTATCGGAGAATCTTCTAACCTTAGTTACTGGTTCTTTTCTTGGAAGTTTTGAATATTTGTCTTCTTCATTTTTTGTAAGAATTCTTTCTCTTGCAGTTGGAAGTTTAATTTCTTTTTCTGGAGCTTTTCCTATTTGTTGAACCTGAATAACCGGTTGACCATTACTTATTTTTCTTATACTAATATTTATACTTGGATTTTTTCCCAGTTCTTTCTCTACTTTTTCTTGCTCTTTTTGTGCTTGTTCTAATTCTTTTTCAAGTTCTTTGTCAAAATCTCTGAAACCCCTTTCAAGTTCATCTGCTAAACTATTAAACATATTTTTTAATGGAAATGGAAGAGTGTCTGTTAAGGGTTTTATCTGTTTTTCAAATTCTTCTTTATGTTTTATTTGAAATTTTAAATCAGTACCACACCATGGGCAAAATAAATAATCTTTCCTTACTTTTTTTCCACATCTACATTTTATTTTTTTATGGAAGATTGACATAGAAGAAGGTTAGATACTTGATTTATAAAGATTACCTATATCCCTTAGGCAAGATATATTTTTAAATATCAGAATAGTCTTTTATAGATGAAAAAGAGGGCAGGAAATTTATTTGTTTTAGTAATGTTACTTTTTATCCCGTTTATTTCTGCTCAGGAATTTAACCCATATGCCGAGGCGGGATATGATTCTCCTTTTTCAATGTCTTTGGGAAATTTTTCATTTCAAACCCTGTTTTATAGTGATTGGTTTTTTGGATTAATTGCCTTTCTTGTTTTTTTCACAATTTATCTTTTTATATTGAGGAAATTTTTCAAAGAGGTTGCAGTAATTCTTGCTTTATTACTAGCAATGGCTTCTTCTGTTGGATTATTAATGATGATTGGAAATATTTTTGCAAATATTTCTCCTTGGTTTATCGTAATTATCATAGCGATAGTTTTATTTGGATTATTTAGAAATCTTCGAAATTACGGGAAACATCTTTCTATCACCTTGTTAATTGTTGCAATTTTATGGTTTGCAATTGGAAAACAATATCTTTGTAACTTGACTTGGATGCCATATCGTGCTTGTCCAATTATAGATACAATATGTATAATCATAATCCTTATTGCCCTTCTGTATGCTATTTGGTATGTTTTCTGGGGAAGACAATATGCTCAGATAAATCGACCGCAACCACAAGCACAAGAAGAAGGACCTGTTGAACATACTTTAACTATTGCTATTCATGGAAATGGAACAACACACCCAGGTCAAGGAAACCATACTTATCATAATAATCAAGGCATTAGAATAACTGCAAATCCGGGAAATAATTCTGCGCTTGATCATTGGGAAATGGATGGACATAACATGGGTAACCATACTCCTTTAAACATAACTATGAATCAAGACCATCATGTTACTGCAATCTTTAGCGGAAGAACA
This sequence comes from Candidatus Pacearchaeota archaeon, assembly GCA_018304245.1. Classification (GTDB taxonomy): domain Archaea; phylum Nanobdellota; class Nanobdellia; order Pacearchaeales; family UBA284; genus UBA284. Next base: position 7,721 of record JAGVWO010000031.1, on the reverse strand, counting down.
GGTCCAGTAAATGCACCAAGAGTTAGATTATTTGCAACACCAAATACGCTTAATGCAGGTCAAACATCGGTTCTTTCATGGACAACGATTAATGCAACCAGTGTAGATATTTCTCAAGGGGTTGGAAGACAAGGACCAAGAGGCAGACATAATGTAAGTCCTGCAAGAACAACAACATATATTGCGACAGCCACGGGCCCTGGTGGAACTGCAAGAACCTCAGTTATTGTGACAGTTAATGGGCCTGGCGGAGGCGGTGGGGGAAGAAGAAATAGAAGCATTTATGATTTACAACAAAAATATAGAGATTATTATATGAGGATATGGAACAGGGGATTATCAAATCGTCAAAGACAAAGAATTTTACAAGCAATGACAACAATAAATAATCAATTAACTAATTTGGGAGCACCTAGGCCATCAGGAGCACAACAATCTCCTAGGGAAATTTATAGAAGATTAAGGGCCGCAAGACCTAGTTTGATTTAATTAAGTTACTACTTCTCAGTTACAATTGAACGAAAGCTTTAAATATTCTTTTGACTTCTTATTTTGATGACAGTAGTTATTCCTTGGACTAAAGAAGATATAGCATATCTAGCAAATGAGGGGTTGAGAGATATTTCTCCATATATTCAAGGAAAATTACCCCTTCAAGCAAAATATCAGAAGATGGCAAATGCCGTTAAGGATTTTAACGGAGATAGATTTGCAAGACAAAAATTAATAGATACATATTATGATATTGTGAATTGTATAACAAAAAATTCCCTAGATGAATGGAAAAAATATGAACAAGAACATTCTGAACAAATGAAGCATGAGAAAATTAAAAAAATTAGAGAAAATCAAAATAATCTATTATCTCAATTATATGAAAAAACAGGAGATAGAACTAATTTAAGAATATGGATAGAAGAGGAATTTAATAAGAAACTTCCAGATAATCATTTTGTAGGAGAACTTTTTGATTCATGGGGGGTACAACCAAACGATGCATTAATTTATTGCATTGGGCGAAAAACAATAGAAACAGCTTCAAGGATAGATAAAATTTCTGAAGAAATGCAGAATCATATTAAAAACGGAAAAGGATATTCAGATGAATATTTAATTTATTTAAATAAAATTGTTGATGAAGTTAAAAATATTAAAAAAGATAATGTAATTCCTGGAATAAATATTCACCTGGGTGAGAAAATTGAAGAAAAATTAGCTAAGGCATATGAAATAAATGCATTATATGGTTCAAGCTTATTGGAAGCAATTTGTGAGGATAGACCCAGGACGATTTCTAGAGATGAAATGCAATTTGGATTCAACCAAATCAAAAATCTCGCTTATAAAAACGCAATTAATATTCCATCAAAAGAGTTATCTGCTAAGATGATAAAACAAATTTCAGATGTTGAAGATAAATATCAAAATAAGATTCAAAAATTTTCTAGAAGATATTTATTGAAAAAACAAGATCAATTATTCAAATTTGCAAAAAATGCTGCAGAGGATAGAAACTCATTTGTTTTCAAAAAATCTATTGAACTTAAGAAAATGGATCTTTTAGGAAATGTTCTCATTGAAGATATAGATACAAAACATCAACCTATTTTTTTAGATAATTCATTGCAATATAAAAAATATAAACAATTTTTTGAAAATATTTCTAGAAATTATAGTTTTGTTTTAGAAGAAGATGAAGAAAGTTTAAACGGCGCATTAAAAAAATTAGATAAAATCTATTTGGATTCAAGAAATGTTGGAGTTAAAAAATGTTTCATAAAAAATGGAAAAATGTTTTCAGAAGAAGAATTAGAAGAAATATACAAAATCTATTCAAAAATGATTAGTCAAAGTGCTGAAAAATTAAAAATATCTTTGAAGAATAATGATCAAAAGAAGGTAAGGGAATATTTTGATTTAACTAAAAGATTACTTAAAGAAAGGGTAGAGGAAGTGGGTATATTTTTGGAAAACAAAGAAAAGTTATAAATTGAGATAGTTTTATAAATTACATATTTCTTTATTTATTATTAAATTTAAGAGGTTAAAAAATGAAAGGAAAAACTGCATTGTGGCTTTTTGGATTGTTAATACTTCTTGCTAGTGTTATTGGGTCATTGATTAGTTTTGATATTTCCTTAGGAATTTTAGATGGTTTACCAAAAGATGCATATATCTACTTTATAATAGCGGGTGTGTTGGCAATTGTTGAAATAATCCTTGGATTTTCAAACCAGACTTACTAATTAGGTACTTTGTTTAAAAATTCTAAAAGAAATCTTTTATTGTTTTTTGTTTTTTGCTTTCTTCCATTTCTAGGATTTTTGCAATTGCATTTTCAACTCTTTCTTCATTGAATTCATGTTCCTTGACTAAAATCTCTTTTATTTTTTCTTTGTCGATTTTTTTGAATTCAATTTTATAATCTTTTGTCACATTTGGCGTTTTAAATATTGAAAAAATTTCTTCCCATTTAAAATCTGGATATGGGACTTTTCCTTCTGCTGCCAATTTAGCCATATAGTCGAAAATTAAAACAGGAGCTTCATTTTGAGTTACAATTCCGAGGGCTTTCTTTTGTCCAATCCCCTTAACCCCCCCAGGATTAAAATCTGTTCCAACAAGAATTCCAAGACAGATAAGCTGTTCATGGTTTATACTTAAATGATTCAACAATGCTTCAAATTCAATTAGTTCTGGTTGTATTGTAACCACATTTCCAGAAGCAAGGGTTCTTTTCTTTGCTAGTGTTAAATTTTGTATTAATCTTGGTGCTCCGAACAATAAAGAATCATAATCTTGACTTGCAACTGCATAAATTTCTGGATCATGTTTTGCCATATAAGATGCTTGAGCTTCTCCTTCTTCTGGAGCCTGAATAACAGAAAGCCCTAGAGCTTCTAAAAGTTGTTTACTTTCTTCAATCATTTCATCATTTAATCGAGATGTTTGTCTTGAAAATTTAAACATTTCATCTTCTTTTCCTTCTTCTCTGGCTCCCTCATATTTTTCTCTTGCTATTTCTTTTCTTTTTTCTCGCATTTCAATTGTCTTTTGTTTAAGTTCACTTTTTTGACCATCAAAAACATAAACTAATTTTATACCTTTTGCCATTAAATTTGTAGTTCTATAAAATAACCCAGATAAATGGCTCGTTACTCTTTGTTTGGAATCCATTAAAGGGGTTCCATCAGGCTGCCTAATATTCGATAGAAATTGATAAAGAGCGTTAAAACCATCTACAACAATTGTTTTATCTTTAAGCGATTCAATAGTTATTTCTTGTTTGGGAACAATTTCCCCTATTTGCAAGCCCATGTTGGTTTTATCTCCTAATAATTATAGGAAACACATATATAAAAAATTTCCGAAAACTTAAAAACTTTAGATTTATACATTATTCATGGTTGGGAATATAAAAAAAGGGGATGCAAAGGAAATAATCGAGACAGATTTTATACCAGTAGATTATTCTCACTTTGATTGGCAGGAAGAAAATTATGTTAGAATAATTGGTAGAAATTCTGATGGAAAAAGAATTTGTCTTATAGATAAATTTGAACCATATTTTTGGGCAATATTTAAGAAAGAAACTTCTGAAAAAAAGATAAAAGAAATACAAAAAAATATCGAAAATATTAAAATAGAATCAGAAAATAGAACAACTGAAATAAAAAAGACAGAAGTTCATGATAAGCATTTCTTGGGTCAAAAAGTCAAGGCAATAAAGATATTCATAACAAATTATAAAGATGCACACCCTGTTGCAGATAAATTAGATTTTCCCGAAATAGAAGCAAGAAGGGAATACGATATTCCCTTAATTACTAGGTATATAATTGACAAAAAACTATTACCCCTCCATCAATATAAAATAATTGGAAGAAACGTAGATTTGGATTTTGAGTTCGGTTCTCTTGCGAGAGTTTTAGAAGTAGATTCTTGTTTATTTATTCAGAAAATATCTTCTATTAAAGAAAGTGAGGAACTCTCTCCGAAAATTGTCGCTTATGATATTGAAGCAGATGAATTGGAAATTGGAAAGGGCGATATTACTATGATCTCTTTGGTTTCTAAAAATTTTAAGAAAGTATTGACTTGGAAAAAAACAAAATCTAGGCAAGACTATGTGGAATTATGTAAGGATGAAGAAGATATGTTGAAGAAATTTGTAAGCTATGTCAAAAAACTAAATCCAGATATGCTTGTTGGATATTTTTCAGATGGTTTTGATCTCCCATATCTTCGAGAAAGGGCAGAAAAAAACAAAATCAAACTTTCACTCGGATTAGATAAGAGCCAACCCACATTTATGAGGGGAAGGGTTCCTTCTGGAAGAATTTCGGGAATTGTACATATAGACTTGTTCAGATTTATCGAAACAGTATATTCCCAATATCTGCAATCAGAAACTCTTGGATTAAATGAAGTTGCATTAGAAATTTTAGGAGAGGGTAAAAAGGATTTTGATAAAACGAGAAAATCAAATAAAATAAGAGAAGATGAATGGGAAGATTATTTTGAATATAATCTCCAAGACTCTATATTGACCTATAAATTAGCCGAGAAATTTTGGCCAGATATGCAGGAATTCTGTAAAATTATACAAGAACCCTTATTTGAGATAACAAGAGATTCAATGTCTCAGTTACTTGAAAATTATATTTTGCATAGGCTTGATTCTTATGATGAGATTACAGATAAAAGACCATTACATGATGAAATTTCTACTAGAAGACAGAGAAAAAAAGTAGAGGGAGCATTTGTATTAGAACCAAAAGCAGGACTTTATGAAAACATTGCAATGTTTGATTTTTCAAGTATGCATACAAGTATTATTGTTTCATTTAATATTTCAAAAGCAACATTATTGGAAAAACCTGAAAAAAATGTTCATGAATCTCCTGAAGTTGAACTTAATGGAAAAAAATCGAAATTTTATTTTTCAAAAGAATTAGGATTTTTACCTGACATGTTTAAAAGGTTGGTTGAAAAAAGAAAAGATTGTAAAAAAGAATATAAAGAAAATCCAAACCCAGTAACAAAAGCAAGAAGTAACGCCTTTAAATTATTAAGTGCAGCAGTTCACGGTTATATTGGGTTTTTCGGAGCAAGATATTATTCAATAGAATCTTCTGCTTCAATCTTAGCTTTTGTGAGACAATTCAATAAAGAAACAATCGAAAAAGTAAAAAAAGCAGGACATAACGTGATTTATTCAGATACAGATAGTGTTGCATTTACAATGGAGGGGAAGACCAAACAACAAGTCTTAGATTTATTAAAAAAATTAAATTCTGAACTCCCGGGAATGATGGAATTAGAACTTGAAGATTTTTATAAAAGGGGAATTTGGGTTACAACAAGGGCTGGCGGGTTTGGGGCTAAGAAAAAATATGCCTTAATTGATGAAAAAGGGAAATTAAAAATCAGGGGTTTTGAAACCGTAAGGAGAGATTGGTGTAAATTAGCCAGAGATTTACAAAATATAATTTTACAAAAAATCTTGAAAGAAGGAAATGAGATCTCCGCGCTCGAATATTTAAAAGAAATTATAAAAAAATTGAAGGAAAGAAAAGTCGATAAAGAAGACATTTTAATAAGAACCCAATTAAAGAAACCAATATCTGAATATTTATCTATAACACCCCACGTAATTGCTGCTAAAAAAATGGAGGAACAGGGAATACCTGTTGATGTTGGGATGCTTGTGAAATTTTTCATTGCAGAAACTAAAGGAAATACTAAATTAGTTAGGGAAAAAGTAAAACTCCCAGACGAAAAAGGAGAATATAATTTAGAATATTATCTTGGCCATCAAATAATTCCTGCTGTTGAAAACATTTTCGAAGTTTTTGGTATAACTAAAGAAGATATTTTAGGAAAAAAACAAAAATCACTTGGAGATTTTTAAATTGAATAGGGTCTTAGAAATCACCTAATTTTTTCTGTGATTTAGGCGGGTGCAAATCTTTCCACGTTTGCCAACTTTTTCTAAATATTCCCGAATCTTTGAATTTTAAAGAATGTTTTTTCAAAAATTCTATAGTTGTAGGATCGCTAGGATAACCAGAACCAATATCCTGATCAATATTCTTTTGTATTTTTTCAACTTCATTTTCACGAAGAACTTTTGCTAAAATTGAAGCGGCGCCAACAATCGTATGGTTTAAATCAGCTTTATGTTCACACCGTAATTTTATTTTTTCAGGATTTTTGATATGTTGTAATAGGTAATTTCTCCAGGAAATTATATTTGTTGAAGGACAATCTACAATAATTTCTACCTCATCCACTCTTTTTTTTAAAAAATTTATTATCTCTGCTGCTTTTTTTGCTTCTAGTTGATTTAAATTTATTTTTTCTGCTAAACTTTTATCTATATCTCTTGGAGAAATAGCAAGAGTAGTACATGCTAAAACATTCTTTTTTATTTGAACAGAAAGAAATTCTCTTTTTGGATGAGGTAATAATTTAGAATCCTTAACCCCAAGTTCTTTTAGAATTTTAATTTGTTTTTCATCTGCAAGAACACCACCGAAAGTCATTGGACCTATGATTGGACCTCTTCCCGCTTCATCAATCCCGATGTAAAATTTCATTTGAAAATTGGTAGCGGGGGTGGGATTTGAACCACACGACCTCCGGGTTATGAGCCCGACGAGCACTCCTGGCTGCTCCACCCCGCTGTAAAATATAGAATTCGAAGATACTTTTAAAGTTATTGTTTATTACCGATAGATTGTATTAAATATAATTGAAAATTAAGCATAGGTATTATCTATTTTTTTAAATATATTTTTTAGAACATATTTCTTTTTAAATTAAAATGACCTAAGACATTTATGGATCCAAAACATTTGAGTTATTCAAAAATTTCAACATACATTGGTTGTCCTTTTGAATACCTTCTTAAATATGGGTTGGGAATAGAAACAAGAGATAATCCTTATTTGGCTTTTGGAAAATTAGTTCATGAAATGTTGGATAAATTTTGGGATATAGATTATAAATCTCCGGAATCTTTTGGAGGCCAATTTACAGGAATATGGTACAAATTAGTTAATAATGAATTGGAAAGTCATAAGGAAATTCAATTCCAATATCCAGAACAAAAACAATATATGCTGAATCGCGGAAGGAAAATGCTAGAAAGATTTTATTTAGCTAATATTCAAAGAAAAAAAGAAGGAAATCTTCCAATTTTGAGAGAATATAGATTTAGCCTTAAATTGGCAGGTAAGGAAATACTTGGTGTTTTTGATAGGATAGATGAAGAAAATAAAAATGGAACAAGTTTAAGAAAAATTTATGATTATAAAACTGATGCGCGTCCACCAAAAGATATCGATGAAGCAAATTTTGTTGAAAGTTTTCAATTTACATTTTACCGAATTGCTCACAATATTCTTTTTCAAAAGGATGCTATTGTCCATGCACATTATTTACAGACAGGTAGGATTTTTCCAATAAAATATCATGAAAGGCCTGAGGAATTTGTAATAAAACAAATAGATCACGTGTGGAATCATATTGCTAGAAATAAATTTGGACAACACATTTCATATAGATGTAAGGATAATTGTCAATTGAAGGTAAGGAAGAAATAGCAAGAATCATTGAAGAAAAGATTAGGGGAAAGAGGTTAGTTTTCACTGATTGGTATAAAATGGGGCTACTGAAAAAAGGAATTTCCGAAGATAAATCTGATGAAGTTTTTC
>JAGVWO010000016.1 GCA_018304245.1 Candidatus Pacearchaeota archaeon | reverse complement strand
TGCAATCGATTATGTTAATGCCCGACCACACATTGGACATGCATATGAAAAAGTTTTAGCTGATGCTATCGCTCGATGGAATCGATTAAATAACAAAGATGTTTTTTTCTTAACTGGTGTTGATGAAAATGCTCAAAAAAATGTGGAAGCTGCTCAAAAAGCAGGTGTTTCTGTAAAAGAATTTATTGATAAAAATACTGGTTTTTTTATTGAACTCTGCAAAAAATTAAACCTTAGCCATGATGATTTTATAAGAACTACGGCAACAGAACATGCAGTGGTTGTACAGAGAATAATAAAAAAAATTATTGCAAATGGAGATATTTACAAAGGAGAGTATTCGGGATTATATTGTACTGGTTGCGAGGGCTATTACACTGAAAAAGATTTGGTTGATGGAAAATGTCCAGAACACAATAAGGTCCCTGAATTAAGAAAAGAAACAGCATATTTCTTTAAATTAAGTAAATATAAAAATCAACTTCTTAAAATAATTCCAAGGTATGTTATCCCAGAATCAAGAAAGAATGAAATCCTATCAAGGGTAAAAGAAGAATTAACAGATATATGTATCAGCAGAAAAGGTGCTAAATGGGGGATAGATTTTCCAGGAGATAAAGATTTCAAAATTTGGGTCTGGATAGATGCATTGATAAATTATATTTCGGGGTTGAAAGGAAATGAAAAAAAATACTGGCCTGCCGATGTCCATGTTATTGGAAAAGGAATTAATTGGTTCCATAGTGTTATTTGGCCTGCATTATTACTTTCTGCAGGTTATAAGTTGCCTGATAAGCTTTTAGTTCATGGTTATTTGAATCTTGGCGGGCAGAAAATGTCTAAATCTCTGGGAAATGTAATAGATCCATTGATTTTACTTGAAAAATATTCTACAGATACCCTCAGATATTCATTATTGAAATGTTCTGTATTTGAAGATTCTGATTATTCTGAAAAAATATTAGTTGAAAGAAATAATTCAGAACTAGCAGACAAACTCGGAAATCTTGTTTCAAGAATAGCGGGATTAATTGAGAAAAATGAAGATGGGAAAATCCGACAGGACAAAACAGATAAAGAACTTGCTAAAAAACTTAATTTAAAAAAAATAATTGAGCATTATAATAATTATGAAATTGATAAAGCATTAATTGAAATATTTGCATTTATCGATGAATGTAATCTTTATGTTCAGAAGAAAGAACCTTGGAGATTAACTGCCCGAGAAAATGAAAAATTTTCTGGGCACAGAAAATCAGGAGAATTTTCTAGCGGAAAAGAATTAAACAAGGTTCTTTATAGCGTTTCTGATAGCCTTAGAATCCTTACAATCTTATTATCTCCAGTAATCCCAGAATCATGTGAAAGGATTTCAGAAATTTATGGGTTTGATTTAAAAAAAGCAAATATTAAAGACACAAAATTTGATTTATACAAACCAATTAAAGAAATTAAAAAACAAAACATATTCGCTAAAATAGAATCTGATTTAAATGAGCAAACACAAATGCCAATTCAAAAAAAAGGAAAGATGAAGCCTAAAGAAAACGTAGTTGTCTTAGGCATTGAGCCAGTGAAAAAAACCGAAACAAAAACAGAAAATAAAAAAGAATTTGTAGGAATCGCCCCACTCAGCGAGATAAAATACGATGATTTTGCAAAACTAGATATTAGGGTTGCAAAAATTTTAGATGTAAAACCGCACCCAAATGCAGACAAACTATTGGTCTTGGATATTGATTTGGGTTTTGAAAAAAGAACACTTGTTGCAGGATTAAAAGAACATTACAAACCAGAACAATTGAAAGGGAAAAAAGTAATTGTTCTAGCAAATCTTGAAGGAAAAGAACTCAGGGGGATAATGAGCAAAGGCATGATCTTAGCAGCAGTTAACAATGATAGAACAATTGTGGGTGTTTTGCATCCAGATAAAGACATTCCAGTTGGAAGTAAGATTTCTTAATATTAGAATTTGGTTCAATACCTTTAAATATTCGGTTTACTTAAATATAAATATGCCCAAAATGTCATCAATTAAGAAAAAAATAAACGAAGCGGTAAAAGGGGGAAAGAAAAAACTTCTATTTATTTGTAATAACAACTTAGTTAGAAGTAAAGCTGCCGAATTTATTATGAAGAAAAACAAAAAATTTGATGTTAAGTCTGCGGGGCTTTCTCCATGGGCTGATGTTCCTGTAAGTAATCAATCAATAAAGTGGGCAGATGAAATCTTTGTGATGGATGAAGAACATGAATTTCAAAAATCAAGACTTATGCAAAAATTCCCAGAAGCATTAAAAAAAGAAATAGTAATTCTAGAAATTCCTGCAATTAATGTTCGAACAGATGATCCTGAATTAATGGTAAGAATAAAAGATAAATTAAAACCTTATATTAAGTAAATATAATTTCAATTAAAATGGCAGAAGGGGACGGGGAAATACAAGATAGAATAATCTTCAATATATCTGAAATAGAAGCATTAACTATTTCTGAGGAAGCTTTTTCTTTTGGAACAACTGATTTTGACTGTCCACGCCATGATAAAGAAAATAAAAAAAGGGCAGCAGACTGTCTAGGATATTATAATGTTAACAATAAATTCTCCCAACCTTGTGATCAATGCTATAAGGCTATAATTTTCTGGCACGATAAAAATAAAAAAATAAACCACTATACTCCTGAAAATTTAAAAAAATTGGAAACTCTTGTCAATGATTTAAAAGAAAGGGGGTGTCCATTTCACGGAAAGATAAATAGCAACGCTGCATTTTTTTATTTTAATGATAGAAGCAATACTCAAAATTTTCTAAAATTTTTAGATCAACAAATGAAAGAGTATGACATACAAGGGGTTCTTGATTGGCAAAAGGCTTGCGGAATGTTTTGGAGATTAAAACCAGAAATGTGGCTTGGTTATAAGGAATTTCTTGGGGTTGAATAAAATTTATAAACTAGTTATCTAATTGAGTGATATGGTTTGCAAATATTGTGATGTGACGAACGAAGATGAAAGTTTTATCACAGAAAGCGAACATTGGAGAGTTTTTCTTTCATATGATCAATGTTATGTTGGGCATTGTTTAATCGTTGCAAAAAGACATGTCAGAGACCTTAATGAATTAAATGAAGGAGAAATAAAAGATCTTTTTAATCTTATTAAAAAACTTGAACAGGTGATGAAGGATGCTTTTGATGCAACAATGTTTAATGTTTCCTGTTTAATGAATGATTGTTATAATACGATGAACAGAAATGATTCTGTTCAGCGCACCGAAAACCTAGTGTTTTCGAGTGTTAAACCAGTCGATCCACATGTTTACTTTAATTTACGACCGAGATATGCAAAACGAGTTGACCTGGGACTTATTTTTGATGATCCTGAATTTGGATTCCACTATAGCTCATCAAGAACAAGAGAAGTTTCTGACAAAATAAAAAAAGAAATTATGACAAAGATTAAAAGCTGTTTGTAAAAAATTGTGTCTATCTCAAAAATCTTATCTTAATTTATAAAACAATTCTGAATCTTTTTTGTATAGTGCTGAAACCTCTTTGTTAATTTTTGATTTTCCAGAGTTCAATGATTCTAATTGTCCAAAGAGCCATAAGAAAGAATCAAAATCTTCAAATGAAATATTTGCTAAACCATTTTTATTTTTTAAACTAACTACACCTTCTCTAAAATATGCAAATGTTCTTTTTTGACTTTGGCTTTCTGGAAAATCTCTCCAATCTGAAAGTTTTTGCAAAGCAAGTGCAGCATATTGGTCATAAATAGGATAACTATCTGTTTTATGAAAATGACAATATTTTGATGCAAAAGACAAAATATTTTTCAGTTTGCCATTTAACTTGAATTGTCTTATCTGTTCAACTGCTTCTGGGTTTCCTTCCTTAAGCATTTCATCTAAATGTTTTATACTTACAATATATTCTGCAAGTTCATCAGGATTATAGATACTGGTTGAATAATATTTATCTATAGTTGCTATCTTTGGTAAAACAACCTTTGTAGAATTATTCCTGGTATTTTGCCCAAACAAAGAAATGATAGCTTCTCTTCTTTTTTTCCATCCACTAAGCTGATCATAAATTTTTTTCCCTGTATCTATATTTTCTTTTGTTATCATTTTAATTGATCCCATAATTAGATGAAAATTGTCGAGGTTTTATCTCGTAAGAATCTACTTTTATTGTTTTTGCCAGATTATTTGGTATAGAATAAAATTTTATTGATTTAGATTTTGCTCTGCCAAAAAGAATAATCCTTAACTCCCTATCTTCTTCTATTGCCTTAATAAGTGGGCTGATTTTATGGTCTCTTGAACATTCCTTGTGATTCTCTATCCTATATATGAGTTGTTTTATTTGTCCACCCTGTCTTTTTAATTTCAATCTAAGTTGTGATTCATTAGCTATTCCTTTTAAAAAATCTGCACCCATAAGATACATTGCCCCATTAAACTCGAAAACATCAACCTTGGGATTTTTATAGATTTCATCATATCTAACTATCTGTGTTCCGGTTTCTTTATTTTTTTTAGTTTGTTGAAATAACATTTTATTGTTTAATTATTTAATATGTGAGCAAAATTTAAAGAAGAACGACCTTTATAAGTTATTCGGTTTATGCAATCTTTTCTAATCATAAAATAATTCTAAATATTTTTATAATCTTAAATCAACATAAATTCATGAAAAAGAGACAAAAGAAACCCTATTCAAAATTAATTGGGTTATCCCTAATTCTTGGAGGAATATTTTTAGTTCTAATTAATGAAATTTCTGGAATCACCGGGTTTGTTATATCTTCTAATAATCCCTTAATGAAAAACATTGGAACATACTTCATTGGAGTAGCTTTAATGATTGCCGGAGCAACAATTGTTTATTCTGATAAATCTAACAAAGCACTTGAAATAATGATTTCTCAAAAAGCAATGGAAAGATCTCAAAAAGACAAAACAGTAAAAAGAAATATCTCAAAATATCTAAAAGAGATAGATATGATTTCTCAAAGCCCATTAGAAAGACCACAAGAGATACTTGGAGAATTTCATGTGTCTCCACAAGGCCATAAAGATCTTAGGGTGGCTTGGCATTTTGATAGGCAGAATAATATTCTCTATATTGATGATTTGCTTTATCATGAACGTGGAAATATTTATGTTGATCAATGGAATGATAAGGTAAGAAATCACAAGATTACAAAAAGAGATTATGAATCTTCGGGATATGAAAAATATTCTGGAAGAATGGCTGCTTAGATTTAATTTAACTAGTTTTTTTAATTAATTTTTCTTTAAATACTCTTGATAAAAATAAAAAAGAATTGAATATGTCTAAATCACTAGTTTCTTCTTGTTCTAGTCTTAATAATTTTGAATATTTTTTGTCGGTTTTATAATTTATTAATTCAGAATCTGTTTGTTTTGTTTGTTCTATCACCATTCCCTTATATCTTTTAATTAATTCAATTGCGTCAATTTCTTGTTGATATCCTAAATATAAAAAAGTTTTTGCTGCTTCATCCTGCATTCCAAAATATACGCACCGATAATCTCTCTCTCTTGCAGTTACTGTAAATTGTTCATGACTTTTCAATCCATCGTCTGTATCCAAGGAAAGCTCTAAATCATTTCCTTCCATTGATAGCTTAATTTTTGACTCTGATGGAATTTCTGCATTTACTTGTAAATAAATAGCGGCCAATCCTTGAAGGGGTGTATTCAATCTATCTGTCATTTTGTTGTACTTTTCTTAAATCTTGAATATTTAAAAACCTTTTGTTCTGTTATCATAAGAAAGTGACAACAATCTTTATAAATCAAAAAATCTTGATGATACCATGGCCGAAGAAAATAATGATACAAAAATCGCAAGTTTAGAAAAATCCCTAATAATTTCACAAAAGATAAAGACAATTGCATGCCATCTCGGTGTTTCAAATAAACTATTAGAAGAGGGCAGACAAAAAGAAGCGAAAGAAATGTTAGGGGAAACTGCTTATTGCATACTCGATTTTATGGAAAATTATCCAAGAAGTCTTTTAATCAATCCATACAAATATTCATATCAAAGAGCATCTGCGTTATATCAATTAAAATTTGGTTATAGGGGTGGTTAATTAAAATGAAATTTCTAAAGGAGTTATCCAATGCATTGTTCTTGTTTTTATTATCTGCAGGAATTCATAGTCATGCCCAAACAATTGAAAAACCAAAGATAATTGCAATAAATCCAGGTCATTTTCCAACAGCAGAAATGGGTGGAACAGGAGCACCAGGAAAAGATGCAACAGAATATAAATTAAATTTTAAAATTGCACAATATATTCAAGAAGAATTTACATATGATCCAAGATTTGATGTAATTCTTACAAAAAATGAAAATGATTTTAATGAAAATTTATCAAAAGAAATATTAGATCCATTCAAAATAAAAAATATTCGGGCTAAGATGAAATTAAAACGACCATCTGTACGCGGATTCAAACCAAGAGGAAATCCAACTGCAACACACCCATCTATCTTAAGATATTTGTATTCCACAAGACTCACATTAGAAGAAAAAGCTGAAATTGAATTAACAATTAATATCCATCATGATGCATCTACAAAACCAGATAGTGGGCATTCTGTCATTCTAAGCCCATATAATAAAACATATCAAGAAACAAAAAATCTCGCGCTTTGTTTTTTAGAAGAATTAAACAAAGAACAAAATCTAAGCAGTCAAGAAAATTTCCCAAACGACAGTATTCCGGACTTTCCAAAAAATATGCAAGAAGATAGGATGAAATTTAGGGGAAGTGGATTAAGATTCAGAAAACTTCTCCCCGAAATAGGAAATTATCAAATTCCTGCAAAAAAACCAACAATTTTAATTGAATATAATTTTGCAAAAAAAGTTTTAATTCACGACGATAAATATTTCAAGAAAATGGCAAGAGCAACCTATCGTGCAATTTTAAGATACTACAATGTAGATTCCTATGAAAGTATAAATGATAAATTTGAAATTGTTCTTAGAAATTCAAAAACAGGTTATTCTGTAAAGCCCAATAAAAATCGCATCAGCGATTTTGTCATGAAAGATGTCTTTGGGGGAATAAAAAAATAAAAAGAGAAATTACTTTAATTATCTAATCTAAATTTGTTTGTCATTTTATGGATGTCCCCCACCTGCTCCTTTTCTTGATTGATCAACATAAGCCTCGCAATCCTCTTGACAAGAACAATAATTATATCCGGTGCAACCACAAAAACTCTCACATTTACATTCATTAGTACATTTACAATAACCATTACAATGAGGTACACAAACATCATGGCTAAAATCACCCAAATTATTCTTATTTCCAATAAAATCAAATTCAGAAATTATATCTGCTATTCCTTCCCCTTCATTCTGTGCATCTTCTAATCTAAATTTTTTGTGTTCCATTTTTATCCTGGAGTATATGTGTAACAACTACAATTATCTGGATCTCCCCTATCCCTCCTACATCCACCATCACTTGGGCAAGTTGGATCGGTCCAACCAGATGATTCACTGTTACAACTGCAATATTTATCACACCCACATAACAACCACCAAAATGTTTTATCAGTATATTCTGAATTGTTCTTTTTAAAAGAATATTCTCGAACAATATTTGGATTTCCTGTAATTTCTGTTCTTACATCATCTAATCTAAATTTCCTTTGGTTTGATTTGTGTTCCATTTTTTAATGCTTCCCCCATTTGGTATTTTAAAACTTCCTGATTTATCTCACATCTTTCATTTTTGCTTGCATCGAACATGTCTCCGCTTGAAGCCAAGACTTTTGCTAAACAATCTCCGCCACATGTATATTTTGCAAAACAATCACTACATCCAGGCATATTATGAACTGTTCTGGATTTTAAATATTTTAACTTAGTTTCATCAACCTCAACTTTTCCATCTTTTGCTTGACCAAAAAAGAAGATTTTACTTCTTTCATCTTCTAAATGACCTACTTCTAAACATGAAGTTAAATAACCATCTTGAGTTACAAAGAAATTACTCCCTGCTGCACCACAGAAATGATCAATTACAGAATCAAATCTCCCACCAGAATAATATATTTCAATTCCATCTTTTGCTGCGTGTTCTTTTACTTCTAATAATTTTGGTAAAAATACTTCTTTTGCAGGTGCGTGAATTTGCGTCATTTTACACCTGCCACATTCAAAAACAGGTTCCATATGAAAACTCTTTAATGAGGTAATTGATTTAAAAAACTCATACATCTCTTTCATTCGATTAACATTGCGTTCTGTAATTGTTGACCTAATTCCATAATTGTGTTTATTTGTTTCAAAATATTTTATTGTAGACATAACTGAATCAAAACTCTTTCCCCCATTTTTTGTAGGTCTTTGATAGTTTTGAATATCTTCTGTACCATCAAGGGAAATGTTTGCTCTAACTTCATTTTGAACAAGCCAATCTAATTGTCTTTTTGATAATAAACCGTTTGTTCCAACACTAAATGAAACTTTTAATTTGTGAGCTTCTGCAAGTTGTTTAGCATATTCAACTGCAGATTCCATTAAATCGAAATTTGAAAAAGGTTCTCCCCCACCATGAAATCCAACACTTATTTTATCTGATTTGTTATCTAGTGCATTATCTACAATAAAATCTATTCCTGTTTTTGCTACATCAAACGACATTTCATGAGGAATATCTCCGGCAGAAGCATAACAATATAAGCATCTCAAATTACAATCGCTTGTTGGAAATAATGTAACTGCTGTTGGTTTAAAATCTCGTTTGCAAGATTCTATTGCTTTTTCAGACATAGCTGGATTGAACTTGTCAATATATTCTTTATCAACTAGAACTTTTTTATCTAATAATTTTGACACAATTTCGTCATTTCCTTCTGGAATATTTCCGGTTTTCAGTGTTTTTAATAACCCAACTGTACCAGATGTAACTTCAAGAACATGACCGGCTAAAGGGACATAAAGAAAATAGTTTCCATTGTCTTTTGGAATAACAAACAATTCTGGATTAACGTACATTGATCCCATCTCCATCGTACATAAAATAATAGACTTAATGCTTTTAAATCTTATGTTTGTAACTATTCTAGAATTAATACAAATTAAACATGGTTTTTTCTAACTTCTTCAGCACCCCTAATTGAAATTCATAATATTCATTCATCTCTTCTGGAAAGGGTTTAAATCCTTCGATTAATTTTATTGCTTCCCCTATAAGAATCAATCTTTCATCATTTGGCCAACCAGGATCATTATTTTCAGAATCTCCGGGAGCATCAATTAATTCTTTAACCCTACCTGCATAAAAATACATCTCTTCTCCCTTAAATTCATTATATCTTTTCTTTTGTTTTTCAGTTTTAGCCCAATTATCGTGCCATATAAAATGCATAATTTTTATTAATTTTAATTCGCCTTCAAGAATAACTCCGGCTTCTTCATATGCTTCTCTTGTTAATGCCTTAGCTGGGTCTTCATTTTCACTAACACCCCCACCTGGAAATTCTAAATATCCTTTTCCAGTATTTCTACAGATAATTTTTCCATCATAAATTAAATATCCTTCACAATTTTTTCTGAAGGGTAATTTATCTCTATTATTTTCCATGAATAAGTTAAGAAATCTAACAATTTAAAATTTTTGTATTTAAAATTTTATTCAATCATTTTTGCAAAAACATATTCTTCATCCGGGTAATTAATTGGAATATAAATACCTAGTTTCTTGGAGAGGATACAGCCATAAAGTTCTCTTTGTCTTGGATCAACCATATTTTTACATCTCCCAAAACATCCATCTTGATGATCTCTATATTTCTTGTGATCTATAAATGTCTCATAGAATTTACATCTTGGTTCCTGAATAACCCATATTTTCTTGTTTTCTCTCTGACATAGTCTTAAATCAAATCCAGTAACTTTCATCAAATCTAATTCTAATGAAATTGGTCCATTAAGAAATCTTTTAATATTACATGTTTCAACTTTTTGCGAAAGTTCTCTTTCAAATTTTGGTTTTTCAATTGGGTGAATATCTTTGAGTTTTATTATATCGTGTGACATTTTAATGTATAGCGACAATTTTATCAAAAATTGGTGCGAAGTTATGAAAGAATAGGGGTTTAAAAGTGTTTTGGCTTTCTGGTCCTATCTAATTAAGATAATATCTAACTTCCTTACTTTTACCTTCTTTCCTAACAATTCCTGCAGAAATAAGTTCTCTAAGTGGAAAAGTTACATGTCTTAATGAAACATTTTCTGAAAGGCGATTATATCTAAGACCATTCGGATTTGCCTTAAGACATTTAATAATTTCTTCTTGTACCTTCAAAGAACTTCTATAATTCAGATGTGGTGAAGCTTCAATATATAGCTGTGTTGATTTGTTTAGATAGTCTTTCATCAACTGTCCGTCATTTGTATTTTTGAGATAATTATAAAATTCTGTTAGTTCCCCTAATACTGGTCCGTCTGCAAGACAATTTTCTACTCTAGACACATATTCATCTAAAAATTTCTTGCCTTTTATAAGTAAAACGTTTTCTGATTTTCTTTCATCTGTCCATCTTCCCTTACTTTTTATGAATCCTTGTTTTTCTAACCCATTAAGTATTTTTTTTATTTCTTGTGGACGTAAATTTACTGTTTCTGCCAATTTGAAATTATCGCTAGTTTCAATTTCTTTTATTTTTGCAGCGATTATTCTTGCTTTTGTAAGATATCCATCAATTACCTTAACCTTTTCTGGATCTTTTCCAGGAATCCAAAAATATGTGGTTAATGGTCCATTCAATTCTCCGCAAGATTCTGTTTTTATAAAATCTATTTTTGACAATGGAATCAAATGATTTTTTGAAATATTGCTACTTATTCCCCAGTTTACTTCCTGAGATAAATCAGAATCTCTAAATGTTCCTTCATTTGCTTTTTTTAATATTTTTACACGATTTAATGGACTATTTGTTTTTCCATTTGTATTTGCACTTCCTAAAATTGAAAACATACTAATATTATTTTTTACAACATAATCTAATGTGAGTGCAGCAATTGGTTGTCCATATTTTTTTCCTGCTTCTGTAATACTATAACCAAATGCACTTGCAGGAAATTTTCTTGCCCTATTTATCACAGTTTCATAGGCCATTCCCCTTGGGACTAAGCTTCTTTGACAATATGCTGTAAAAACTTGCGGATTCAATTGCTTATCAGTTAATACTACTTCTGAAACATCATCTCTAAATGAAAATCCGCTTTTTGGTGAATCCTCTAAAAATAAAAAAGTGGCTGTTTTTAATTCTGCGTTAAATGAATTAAGAATTGCTTCTAATCTTGCTTCTGATTCTTCTGGAAAACTTTGATTTGTGCTTTGATATTTAATCCCCATATCCCTTAACCTTCTTAATTAAAAGAGAAAAAGTATGTTTTTAAGTTATTCGGTTTGAGAAAATCGGTAATTGGGTCTAAAAACAAAAGATTTAAATATTCATACTAATTTATATGAAAAGGTGTACTAAAATGTATGAAAATAAATATAAAAATATTCAATCAACAGGATTAAAAGATTTAACCAATTTTCTTAATCTTATTGCAGATTTGGATGAACCACTAGAACTCTTTGCAATAGGTGGGACTGCAATGGTTTTGAAAGGAATAAAAGAATCAACAAAAGATATTGATTTTTTAACAACAGAAAAATATGATAAAATAAAAAAATTATTTGAATTAGCGGGGTTAAAAGAAGAGAGTAAGGATAAAATTTGTAATATTTGGAGATTAAACAATAATGACGCAAACATTAGAATCGATTTATTTTATGATGGTTCAATTTTAGGTACTTCTTTTCCTAATGATTGGAAAGAATTATCTGAAAAAATATCCGAAATAGGAAAAATTAAGTTATATATCCTTAATTGGTATGATTTAATTATCACAAAAATTGCCCGTTCTGAAACGAGAGACATAGAGGATATCATTGCAATAATAAAAAGCCAAAAATTAGATTTTATTTTTTTAAAGGAAAGATATTATTCTATTGCCGAAACTGCCATTATCTCTGATTTTGATTATAAATTTAAACATCTTGAAAGAGAATTTGGAGAAAGAAAATGATAAACGAGATAAGTGCAAAATTAATTAAATCCTTGGAAAGAAAAGGTTTTTCCTTGGAATTCCCAGAATATAATTCAAACGAAGAGATTATTTTAGATATTATCAAACAACATAATTTAAGATTAAATCTAAGCATTCCTATTTTTCTCAAAGAAAGAATAAATTACAAAGAGATTATTAAAAAACTATCAATTCTAGAAAAAAAAGAATTTGATAAGATTCTTCTCATTTCTTATAAAATTTACAAACAAGAACAATTATTAGATGCTCTTGAAAATCTTAATAAAATAATCAAGGAAAACAAAATACCTTCTGATTTTTCAATTAATGAATTTAAGAAATATTCTGATTCATTTAAAGAAAGCCAGATAAAATCAGAAAATGAAGAACAAGAAATAATTAGAAAACAATCCAAACTTAGACTCAACTTAGACCTAAATAAAAGCCTATCAACATTATTTTCTCCTGCAAAAATAAAGATAATGGATAAAATATTCAATCATCAAAAACTCTCAAATACTGAGTTAAAATATTATTACAGGGCAATTTCAAATATAAATCGTGCAACCCTCAATCCAGATCTACGAGAATATCTAAGAATAATTGAGATTACTAAGAAAATTCATCCTTCACGTTAATATTTATCGCTCATGAAACAAACTAGCGAAAGTTAACCCAATAAATAGAATATTTTATCTTGTTGTAAAATCGCGAAATCTTTTGATTTCGAGATACCTAAAACAGTTTTCTGTTTTCTAGTATTGTCAAATTTTAACGAGATTTTTTTCCGTTCTGTCAATTAAACATTATAAAAAATTTTATTTTCCTAGCCCAATCATAACACCCTTATTATTTGCAAGACGTAGTTTACACTTTGCAAAATGTTCTTGTCTTAAAGAACAATTATTTCTTTCATTAAACATGCATAATTCTAGTTTTGATATAAAAATATCTCTCATATAATGTTCTCCTCCAGAATAATAAGATGCTTTTCCTAAAGAACATTGGGGAGTTATATCTTGTTCTGGTGCCTTTAAACAAACTTGTCTCATTTTTTTTCTAATTTTTGTATCTAAAAATTCACAGACCCCCAAATCAATATGTGTCCTCTGCTGGGCTCTAGATAATACTAAATAAACATTTAATTCTTCCAAATCTTTTTGAGGGATTATTTCAGTAGCCTTGCAGATATCTTTCGCAAAAGCAGTATATTCTCTCCAAAGAGTATTTAATAGATCTTTATCATCAGGCCTAACAAGCGATATTTTGACTAGATTGGAATAATTTCTTAAATTCTCTTTTTCTGTACAAAATTTTTCTTGAATCTCATCTAAGTTGTCTCTCCAACGATAATAAAAATTAGACAATGTTTCAAATTTCATTTTAGATTTTTGTACCATCTTATTGCAACTCTTTTTCTAGTTTCCCGAATTTTGTCTCATATTCTTGCTGAGCTTTTTGATATCTTAAATTTAAAACTGTTGTATGTTCAGGGTATTCATCTATGATTTTTTTTG
>JAGVWO010000015.1 GCA_018304245.1 Candidatus Pacearchaeota archaeon | reverse complement strand
CTTTACGGCGATTTGGATTTGTACACTGGGGATGACAGTCTTGCTTACTCTAACGAGCTTGGTCGGGTAGTTGTTGTAAGTGCCGAAGGCACTTCGCGATAAAATCTCTCTTTAAATTTATCTTTTAATTTTCTCCCTTTAAGTAACCTTTTTAAAATATAAATCTCTTTTTTTATCTAATATAAGATGCCTGTTAAAAAGAAGTCTCAAAAAGAACCAGATAAAGACGGTGTGGGTTTGAGTAGTGCAAACTTAACAGAGATACTAGAGACATTAAGCCCAATTGAAAAACAAGTCATTCCACATCTTGATCTTAAAGAGATTTCTCAAATTGTAGATAAATCTGGACTAGATGAAACAACAGTCCTTAGGGCATTAGATTTCTTAAGCAATAAAAAAATTATTGATGTTAAAATAGAGAAAGACACTTTTGTTGAACTTGATTTTAACGGGGTGAATTATAAAAAGAATGGATTACCTGAAAGAAGATTATTAGACTTTTTAATTGAAAATATAAGGCAATTCTCATTAGAGGATGCAAAGAAGCAATCGAAACTTACAGATAATGAATTTATGATTTCTCTTGGAGCCTTGAAATCAAAAGCATTAATTAAATTAGAGAATGGAAAAATCTCCTTTTCAGGAAATAAGGAACAAGCAACAAAAAAATCTATGGAAGAAAAATTCTTAGAACAACTTCCAATGAGGTTAGATGTACTCAATGAAGAACAAAAATATTCATTAGATAAATTAAAAGCAAGAAAGGGAATTATTTTAATTTCAGAATCTAAACAAATAAATTTTGAAATTACAGATATTGGAAAGAAAGTAATTAATAATCTTGGGAAAATAGGTTCTGAAATGCTTGAACAATTAACTCCGGAAATATTAAAAAAAGGCTCTTGGAAGGGCAAGAAATTTAGAAAATATGATATTACAACAAAGGGAGCAAGAATTTATTCTGGAAGGAGGCAGTTCTATTTAGATTTTGTTCAAGATATTAGGGAAAAACTTGTTTCTTTAGGATTTCAGGAAATGCAAGGTAGTTTAGTTGTAAATGAATTCTGGAATTTTGATGCATTGTTTCAACCACAATTCCATCTAGCAAGAGAGTGGACTGATAATTATCGTGTAGCAAATAAAATAAAATTCGATGAAATTCCTAAAGAATTTATTGAAAGGGTAAAAAAAGTACATGAAGAGAAATGGAAATATTCATGGAGCTTAGACCAGGCCAAAAACCCTATATTAAGGCCCCAAGGAACTGTTTTAAGCGCCCAAACAATAGCAAGTAAACCATTTGTTCCGGGAAAATATTTTTCAATCGCAAGAGTTTTCAGACCAGATGTAGTTGATGCAACACACCTATCTGAATTTAATCAATTAGAGGGGATTATTGTTGGAAAGGATTTGAACTTAAGACATTTATTAGGATTATTAAAAACATTTGCAATAGAAATAGCAAATGCAGAGAAACTTAGATTCGTACCAGATTATTATCCATTTACTGAACCAAGTGTTGAACTTGATGTATATAAGGATGGTAGATGGCTTGAATTAGGTGGGGCAGGAATATTTAGAGCAGAAGTAGTAAATCCTTTAATGCCAGAAGCAGAAAAAGAAAATATTAAGGTTATTGCATGGGGAATTGGGTTAGATAGACTTGCAATGTTAAAATATGGGATTAAAGATATTAGAGATATTTTCTCAAGAAAATTAGATTTATTGAGAGATTCGAAAATTAAATTTGATGATTAAATATTATAAAAGCAAAAATGCCAACAATTGAAATATCAAAAAAAGATTTGAATGAACTGGTTAGAATTAAGTTCAATCTAGAAGAAGCAATGCCTCTTTTGAAGGCAGAAGTAACTCACGACGAGAAGGACAAAGACAAATTAAAAATTGAACTCAAGGACGTTAATAGACCTGATCTTTTATCGGTAGAGGGTATTGCAAGGGAAATTAGATTAAAAGCAGGAATAGAAAAACCGATTCATAAGCAGAAATTAGAGAAAAATGGACTTGTTATGAATGTTGATCCAAAAATTAAAACAATAAGGCCAATAACCCTTTGTGTTGTTGCTAAAGATTTGAAAATTACAGAAGAATTCTTAAAACAACTAATTCAATTACAAGAAAAATTATGTGAAACATTTGGGAGAAAGAGAAAAGAAGCATCTCTTGGGATTTATGATTTTGATAAAATTAATTGGCCTATAAAATATCTTCCAAAAGATCCGATGACTTTTTCATTTAAACCTCTTGGTATGGATAAGGAATATACATTAAAGAAAATACTTTCAATTAATGAAAAAGGAAAAGAATATGGAAAATTAATTGAAAATTTCAAGGAATATCCAATAATTATCGACGCAAAAGACCATGTTTTGAGTATGCCACCAATAATTAATTCAGACTATAGTGGAAAAGTCACAACAGAAACAAAAAATTTGTTTGTTGAAGTTACTGGTAATAATGATCGTTTTGTAGAATCTGTTTTGAATACTGTTGTTTTAGTACTTATAGAAAGGGGGGCAAAAATAGAACAGGTTACAATAAAATATTCAGAAAAGGAAAAAAGAGTTTCTCCAGATATAGAACCAAATCTTATGAAAATTTCTCCAGAAGAAATAAATTCAACATTAGGGTTGAATCTAACAAACAAACAAATTTTAGATTTATTAGAAAAAGCAGGATATGGTGTAGAGGAGACAAGTAGGGGAAAAGTTAATGATATTGCGATCCTGATACCTTTTTACAGACAAGATATCTTAGATGCAAGAGATGTTATCGAGGATATTGCAATTGCTTACGGATATAATGAATTAGAACCAGAAATGCCAAACATTTTTACAATTGGAAAAGTTTCAAAAGATTCAATTGTAATAGAAAAATTAGCAAACTTGCTTGCAGGGCTTGGTTCTCAAGAAATTTCAAATTTCATTTTAACAAATAAAGAAATATTATTCAAAAAAATGAATATAAAAACCCCGGATGAAAGGGAAGTAATTGAAATAGCGAATCCGATGTCTGTTTTATATTCGTGCATGAGAAATGCACTCTTACCAGAGATGTTAGATTTTTTAACAGAAAATAAAAATGCAAGATATCCTCAGGAGATATTTGAAATCGGGAAAACAATCAATATAGAAAATCAGAGGCCGAAAGAAGCGATAAATCTCTCTTATGTAATTGCATCGAGTGAATCTAATTTTATGAAAATAAAATCTGTTTTAGATTTATTATCAAATGTTCTTGGATTTGAGTATTCTTTAGAACAGGTAAAGAATAATTCATTTATAGAAGGTAGGGCAGCTAAAATTTTGTTAAAGAAAAAAGATTCAAAAGGATCCGATAAAATAGAAGAAATTGGGATAATTGGTGAAATTTCTCCAGCTGTTCTAGAAAATTTCAATTTAGGAATGCCTGTAACTGCTTTAGAAATGAATTTAGATTGGATGATTTAATTTTAGAAATTAACCAAAATAGCTTTTATTGTTTGGTTTGTTTTCTTCTCTAACTCTTGATAAAATATCATCAATGATTTTTAATTCGCCTTTTAAAGATTGCCAACTTTCGTAAGTAGTTTTTATGAAATCTGCTTCTCTTTTTTCGTCATAACTAATGTCAAGTGAAATTGCTTTTATTTCTAATGCAATGATTCTTTTGTAAATTTTTTCTATTTTATCTTTTTCAGCAGGAGATATAGATTTTAATGCAGAAAGAATGAATAAGGGAGCTGCTTGAGGGTTTAAAAATAATTCAAAGAATTTTAAGAACGCAGCAATTTTGTCTGTTATTGTTCTTCTTATTTCTCTTAAAAGGAACTCAGTTTCATGTCCTTGTAATTTTTCAATTTCAAATTCTGCGTTTAAATCATGAAATTTTGGAAATTTATATTTCTTTTCAAAAACAAGATACTCTTTTTTTAATTTTGCTAATGTCTTTTCAGGCATATATACTTAAGAATTATGGATTTTTTAAATGTTACTTAGTCCTTGCTTAATTAATCTAACCAATCCTAAAATCTTCAAGATCTTCTTCTGCACCCAGATTTAATAATCTACGAGTATATTCTGCATAAGTTATTGAATATGTTGGTGTACCCTTTAATTGTTCCCTTAAATCATTTAAATCTCCATTTGATGATTCTTTTTTTAATTTGAATATTTGAACATAATTTTCTTGTTCATTAAGGTTTTTCAATAAATTCTCTAATGGTTCTTCGAATAAAGAAAAAGAGATAATTTTTTTACAATTAACCGAATCATAGGTTATCTTAACTTGCCCTGTCAAATTTTTATTTTTTTCAGAATCAAAAACTTGAATTAATATTGGATCATTATATCCATTGTAACTAGAATCACATCTAAGTTGAATGATATTTCCAACATTTAAGTCTCCTTGCATTATTGTTCCATCAACCATGTTTTCAAGTGCCATATTATCCATAATCCCTGTAAGTTTATAAATCTTATGTTTTGTTACCACTTAAGAGGGATAAGAAAGAGAAAAGGAAAGCTCCTGGCGAGAATTGAACTCGCGACCCCGTCCTTTTCGGTTATCTTCCTTTTTTAAAGGAGGGTGACATATTAGGGAACCTTTGGTTCCATATATTACCAAGGACGTACTCTACCACTGAGCCACAGGAGCGTGGTGATATTAAATAGCCCCGCCAGTGCTTAGAAATGCTTTGCATTTCTGGCATCCCGAAAATGCTCTGCATTTTCAAGGAGATTCGAACGTTCGAATCCTAGGACCATATAGCCCCGCCAGGATTCGAACCTGGGTCCTCAGGTTTCTCGCTTGGAGTGGAGTTTTCTATGACAATTTGCGCATAAAACGATGCACTTTTCTATTTCTGCAAGGATTTTCTTTTTAGAGCAAATCCTTCTCTGTATTAATTCAGATACTCCAAACAGTTTTTCAGTTCTATTTAGATGGTGAAATTCCAAACAACATGAATTATTCTCTCCACATTTTTTGCAACGTAGGGTTTTTTTGTAATCATCGAACCATTCTTTCAATTCATTTCTTCTATTATTTTTTCTGCTTATTTCTTGTTGTCGATGAGCCACATAATAGTTTTTATTCCATTTTCTCTTATATTCTTTCCGTTTTTGTTCATCTTTGTATGGCATTTTCTCCACTCCAAATCCAGAGCCTAAGATCCTTGACCGCTAGACTACAGGGCTATCTTATTTTATGATGTTCGCAAAACTTTTTAAATTCTATCTTTGTTGAGTATATGTATCATTTAATAAAAACGAGGTAAAAAATGGCAAGAATAATTTCAAAATCTAAAACAAATAAAACTAATAAAACCAATAAAATAAAAAAAGATATACAGAATAATAATGAGATATCAAATTTAATTCTTGAAAATACCGTCGCACTTCAAAGAAATTTAGTTGAAACAACAGAAGAATTAAAAAATTTGAATATAAAATTAACAAGATTATTAGAAATTTTTGATAGGGCAAATAGAACTTTTGAAGATTCATTAGAAAAAGGAACAGAAACAGATATTGTTGAACTTGAAAAGAAAATTGATGCTTTAGTAGAACAAAATAGGGTAATCGCCAAGGGGTTGTTACTTTTAGGAAAATCCAATAGGTCATCTGTGACTGAAGCAAAACCAAGATTTAAAGCACGACAATCAATTAATGAAGAAGAGGATTCTGAAGAAGATAAATCAGATTATTCATTCTAAAATGGAGTATAGTCAAGAATTTGTGCAACAATTTCTAAAAGTTGCAGCTAAATCAAAAATTAGGGAAAAAAAGACAAAAATTCTAGAAGAAAAAAGAAAAGTAGAAGGGGTAAAAAAGGAATTAAAGAGAAAGGCTAATTTAATGAAAAAATCAATTATGTTAAGGCCAGAGATAGAACAAGGAGAAAATCAAAAACCATATTTTCAACAAGAAAAAAAGAAAATAGTGCAAATGTCCGATTTAGTTATTCATTCTCAAAAAGGGATAGAAAAAGAACCAAGAAATATTCAATTAATGTCGGGAACGCCTAGAAAGGATATTTTTTTGGAAAAAACAGAACCAATAATTTTAACGCCAAAAAATGTAAACTCTGAAAAAATTTTAGAGATTCCACTCCCACCATCTTTTAAAAAAATTCAATCAATGATTCCTATGGTGCCAATAGCTCCAATAGCTCTTGTTTCTTTGCCAGATTTTGGTAAAATTGATGAATTGATTAGGGGAGAAGATATTTCAATTGTACAATGTGATGGACCAAATACAAATGTGAAGGTAAATCATGGGGGCAAAATTGAAAAAACTGAAATTATACTAGATGAACAGGAAATTAAGAATATAATAAGAAAATTTGCAGAGAGGGCAGAAAAGGAATTAACTCAACCAATATTTAAAGCAAACCTAGGTAATTTGGAAATAACTGCAATTTCTTCTGATTTTTCTGGGAATAGGTTTGTAATCACGAAAAAGTAAAATTTGTTCTTTTTCTCTTTAGTAAAGTTTATAAGAAATCAGTTTTTGAGATTAAGATATTAGGAGGCTAAAATGGAAGAAAATTATACTATATGGACCGAAAGATACAGACCAAAAGAATTTGATGATGTATTTGGACATGATGACATTGTTAAAAGATTAAAATCATTTGTTTCTCAGAAAAATATGCCCCATATGCTTTTTGCAGGTTTTCCGGGTTCAGGTAAAACAACACTGGCATTAATAGTTGCTAAAAAACTATTTGGAGATTCTTGGCACAATAATTTTCTTGAATTAAATGCTTCTGATGAAAGGGGAATAGAAGTAGTAAGACAGAAAGTAAAGGCATTTGCAAGAACCAGGGCATTATCTGATGCCCCCTTCAAACTTATTTTCTTGGATGAAAGTGATGCATTAACAAAAGAAGCCCAACAAGCACTTAGAAGAACAATGGAGATGTACACAAACACCTGTAGATTTATTTTAAGTTGTAATTTAAGTTCAAAAATTATAGATCCAATCCAATCAAGATGTGCTGTTTTTAGATTTAAATCATTAGAAAAAGAAGATGTTAAGAAATATATTGAAAAAATTGCAAAGGATGAAAAATTAAAAATAGATGATAAGGCGGCAGAAGCAATTTATGATATAACAAAAGGAGATTTGAGGAGAACAGCAAATATTTTACAGAGCTGTGCAACCTTAGATACCAAAATTACAGAAGATTTAGTTTATGAGATTGTTTCAAAGGCAAAACCAACAGATGTTTCAAATATTATAGACTTGGCATTAAAGGGAAAGTTCTTAGATGCAAGAAACAAAATGCTCGATACAATGTTGAATGGGGTTGGTGGTGTAGATTTAATTAAAGCAATTCAACAAGAAGTTTGGAGCCTTAAGATTAATGAAGAGTCTAAATTAAAAATAATAGAAAAATGTGGTGATGTTGAATTTCATCTGGTAGAAGGAAGCGATGAATTTATTCAATTAGAAGCATTACTTGCATCAATGTCTCTTTATGGGAAATAGGAGGAATAATGGTTTTATTGACAGAAAAATATCGGCCAAAGGGAATAAAAGAAGTTCTTGGTCAAAAAGAAGCTATTGAAAAAATTTCCGATTTTATTAAAAATTTTAAAAGTTTATCAAAAAAGGCATTAATTCTCTATGGGCCTAGTGGAACTGGAAAAACGTCTACTATTTATGCCATTGCACGAGATTTGAATTATGAAGTTATAGAAATAAATCCTTCTGAAGCAATCAATAAACAGCATCTTCAAGATTCATTAGGAAAATCTTCTAAAAATTTCTCTTTTTTTAAAAAAGGAAAATTATTTTTAATAGAGGAAGCCGAAAGCATTGAAAGAGGGGCAAGTCCTGAAATAATTAAAATACTTTCAGAAAGCAGATGGCCAATGTTTTTAATTGCTAACGATGCATATTCGGATAAATTAAAAGAAATAAGGAAGGTTTCTAGTTTAGTTCAATTCAAACCAATAAAAAAAGAAGATATAATGCATATCTTAAAAAAAATTAGTTTATCTGAAAAATTGAAGATCCAAGATAAGGCATTGGAGACTTTAGCATCTTATGCACGAGGAGATTTGAGGGCTGCAATAAATGATTTTCAACTCCTCTCATGCGAAAAAGAAATTTTATTAGACCATATCTTAACATTATATTTAAGAGAAAAAGATGAGACCATTTTTGATGCATTGAGAATAATTTTCAAATCAAAAGACAACCCAAATATTGCGAGTGCTTTTGATTATGTAAGAAACATGGATTTTGATGATTTCTTTTTATGGATTGATGAAAATCTTCCAAGAGAATATAAGGATAAGGAATTGATTAAGGCATATAGTGCCCTTTCTTCTGCAGATGTATTCAAGGGAAGGATAAGAAGAAATCAATATTGGAGATTTTTAATTTATATTAACTATTTTTTAACAGCCGGTATATCTAATGCAAAAAAACTTCCAAATAATAAATATGTTCAATATTCTCAGCCAACAAAATTACTTAAGATTTGGATGATAAAGCAAAAACAGGCAGAAAAAATAGAATTTTTGAAGAAATTCTCAAAACAAAATCATTGTTCTTATAAAAAAGCACAACAACAGTGGTTTTATCTTAACACAATTCTTAAGCCATTGGAAAAAACAAACAAGTGTGAAGAATGTTTGAAAGAAATCTAAGATTTTTCTTTAGAATTTAACAGGCAAATAATTTTAAAAAATAAAATTGATAGTTGATACTAAAAGCTAGATTAATTTATCCCCATTTCCCTTAGCCACTATCTAATCAAAGAAGGAATATCTTCACTAAGGCAATTATTAATGCGATTAATGCAATTCCCCCAATAACATAAGGCCAGATTGGTTTTTCTCTTGCGTTTGGTTTTTCTTCAGGCAAGATTTCAACAAATGAAGGCTTTTGTTCTGGTTGTTGTACGACTGGTTTTTTGAATTCTCTTAGTTTATACCCGCATCTTGCGCATATTTCCCTAATGTTTTCCCCATCGTCAACCCTTCTTACGTCTAGTGGTTTTCCACACCAGTGACATTTCTTTTCGTTACCCATGATTTTGATACCTCTTTTCTATTTTTAAATCTTTTTGTACGCTTGAAAACGTATTTAAAGAAAGAAACTTCGTCAGATTCTATGGGAGATAATATAATAAATCACAAACATATGTTTGGAAAACACGGAGATATTGAGGTTTTAAGTAAAAGCAATTTTATTGGTTTTGTTTTTGAACCAAAACATTCCGGCCTTAGGGTTTTTGTTCATAAGGATGAAGACAACATACAACTTTTTGACAGACTCGGAAAAGATATTACTGCAAAATTTCCAGAATTGTTAGATGTTCACTTCGCAATAAAAACAGAGAGTTGTATTCTTGATTGTGAATTGGTTGTTTTTGATTCAACAAAAAAAGAATCTCAAGAATTATTAGAAATAAGGACATTAATGACTGAAAAAAAAGATATTGACGAAGTCTGTTTAAGATTTCCAGCAAAACTTTTTGTTTTCGATATTATTGAAAAAAACGAAATAAATATTACCGAGAAACAATTAAGAGAAAGGAAAAAAATTATGAAAGATCTTATTTTAAATACAGAATTAATTTCTCCAAACCCATTTACCTTGGATGGAAAAGAATTATGGCAGAATCTTCCAGAGGATTATAGTGGAATTATTGCTAAGGATTTAAATTCAAAATATGAAGAAGGCCAAAAATCTTGGAACTGGCTTAAAATCAAAAAGAAAAAAACTACAGAATGTGTTCTTTTAGGTTACAGGAAAAACAAAAACGTAATGGAAATTCTTTTGGGATTATTTGATTCTAAATTTCATTCATGGTTTTGTCCAAGTGCAATAATTATAGAAGATAACTCTCGAATTTCGAATATTCTTGGGATAATTAAAGAAAAAGAATTAATTCAAGAAAATTCTGTTTTACCTGAAGAAGAATTAAAAAGAATAGGGGAAAAAGAAGTTAAAAAATTTAAATGGCTTTTGCCAAGTATTGTTTTAGAGCTTAAATATGATTCAATAAACGAAAAAACAATAAAAGATCCGGAATTTTTAAGAATAAGAACAGATAAAGAAGCAAAAGAGTGTTTTATTTAATCACTTTTTTATTATATACTTTTTACCATAATGGTCTTTAAATAGCATTAAAATAGAATATAATTAAGATTCTTTGAGTCTTGAGAGGTTTCTTGAGGAAAAAGGGGTGATTTTATTTCTTGCTGATTGGCTCAAATAAAATTATGGAATTATTCTAATTGAGAAATTTGCATTTTCATTCAGGCAAATTTATTCATAAATTTTATTAGCGAGAAATGACCGAGCTTAAATTGCTCCATAATTGGTATGCAAATTGTTATTTTATCCCTTTAATTTATATAATTTAAGAATTCTTTCATGGGCTTTTTTTAAGAGATCTCGTGTTCCCTTAACCCTCATCAGTTTTAATGCATCTTCATAGGTTGTCCATTTGAAATTAAGATGTTCATGGCTTAATTTAACAACCCAACTATTGGTTCTAGCTAATAAATAAACAACTTCTTTCCTTATGAGTTCTGTTTTTATTTTAAAATAAAATTGTTGAACCTCTCTAAATCTAGAAATTAATTTTAAATCGCTTAATCCAACTTCTTCAAATGCTTCTCTATAAACTGTTTGTTCTTCTTCTTCTCCAGGTTCTGCCTTTCCTTTTACAAATCCCCAGTATGTTGGATATTGGACAATAAGGTAATATGGAATATCTTTTTGAATATTGAAAATAACTGCACCCCCACTTAATTCATATTTTGCTTTTTTTATTGATTTTTTTGTTTTTTTAGGAAGTATCTTATTTTTTGCCTTTGTTAACATTTTTAGAACATCTTTTCTTGGATCAAATTTTGGCATAGGTTTTGCAATTAAATCAAGCCAATCGGGCCTTTGTTCTCTTTCCCCATCTTCTCCTTTTTTTGATTTTTCCATTCCAAGGATTATGATTTAGAATATATAAAAGTTATTAGACGTCGGCTTATTTACCTGGTGACTATTTCTAAGGCATCTCGGTGTTTTAATTTGTGGTCTTTTCCATAAGCCATTTTTGTTCTTGCATCAATTGCTTTAACGAATTTGTCTCCAAGATCTTGATGGATTTTGTATGCAAAATCAAGGGTTGTTGAATTTTCGGGAAGCAAGAAACAATCTGGAAGAATATTTCCGTTTTTATCAGCCAATTTATGTGCTCCTGCTGGAAAAATTGCAATATATTTTAGAAAATCAAAAACAGCAATATTCAATATTGTTTGTACACCTGTTCCTTCTTCAAATATGTCCAGAACACCAGTTTTTATTTTATTAAGAGCTTCTTTTTGTCTATCATTAAGATCTTTTTTTATTTTGAAATCTCTTTCTCCAGGGGTATATTCGATTAATTGTGCTTTTGCAGCCTCTCTTAATGCTAATTCAGAATCAGCTGCACAAGGAATAACAAGCAAATTTGGAAATTTTTCTTTTAACATTTTATAATTTTCTTTTCCTTTTTCCGTATCTACCTTATTTGCTGCAAGAATCATTGGTTTACTTAACATTCTCAATTCTCTAGCAAATTGATAGAGTTGTTCTTCAGACCATTTTGATGGGTGTTCTGCATCATATCCTAATTTTCTTAATACATCTTTGACCATTCCCTCATTAATTTTTAATCCAGAAAATTGGTCTGCAACTTGTTTGTGTAATTGACTTTGATCTATTTCTAATTTTCTTATAAGGCTGTACCATGCTTTTTTCATTATTCCTAAAAACCACAAATCCAATTCTTCTTCTAAAAATATTACGTCTTTGCTTGGGTCATAATTTTCTGCTGGTTTTCCTTCTACATCTGTTTTTCCTGAAGCATCAACAATATGAATAAAACAATCTGCTTGTCTTAAGTCATCTAAAAATTGATTTCCCAGTCCTTTTCCTTCATGTGCTCCTGGAACCAATCCGGCAACATCTAATAATTCAATTGGGACAAATCGTTGATGATTAATACAAAAACCACTTCTTGGGTTACATTGCGTATTAAATTCCTTATCAATGCAATCAACTTTAATATATCCAACCCCATGGTTTGGTTTTATTGTTGCAAATGGATAGTTTGCAATAAGAACTTCTGCAAGCGTTGCTGCCTTAAAGAAAGTGCTTTTTCCGACGTTAGGTTTTCCGACAATTCCTATTAACATTTTAATATTTAGAAAGAAATATTAAGGATATAAAAGGTTAACTAATCTGGGAAATAATTCTTTTCCATTATTAATTGTTTTTTATCACATATATCTTTTTAAAGTTAAGTCATCTATTTTTTTTAACAATGACATTAACAGGGTATTTAGCAACTTATGAAATTAGCTGTGGGGTTTCTCCTGGCTATGGCATCAAAGGCCCTAGTCATGAAACAATAGAAGAAAAATTTTCTGCAGAAGGAGATGTGGACGCATTACGAATAGCTTCAATAAAGGCAATAAAATTTAGTAGAGATTACCTAAGCAATCCAGCAGAAGATGATTTTACCACAGTTACCCTAATTAAGTTTCTCGGACCCAATGGGCAAATAGATATTCGAGATTTTTTGAAAAAACAGAATTATGATGGCATTAGTATTAATGGTAAAAGTTACTTTACTTGGAATGATAAAAATCAATTAGTCACAAAATGTCATATGCTAGAACATCTAATGCTTTTAGGGGTTGAGTCTGAAATCAAAAGAAAAGAATCTGCACAAGATGAAACTACTAGTTAGAAAATTATAAATTATGCATCAATCCTTGAAAATAATTTCTTTATCTGGTCTTAAAATCTTTCTTAATTTTATTCCAGCTTCTTTTAATATTTCCTTTGATTTTTCGTCAGGATAATCCACGTAATTTACAACTTCTTTTACTCCGGAATTGGTCATTATTTTTGTGCAAATAGTGCAAGGTGTATGTGTGCAATAAATTGTTGAATCTTTTG
Source organism: Candidatus Pacearchaeota archaeon (assembly GCA_018304245.1). Lineage (GTDB taxonomy): Archaea > Nanobdellota > Nanobdellia > Pacearchaeales > UBA284 > UBA284. Next base: position 11,998 of record JAGVWO010000015.1, on the reverse strand, counting down.
TGTTTATTCCATTGTAGGCTGCTTGAGCAATCGCGTTTTGTTCGGCATGGGCTGCCCTGCAAATTTCATGTCGGGTTCCAGAGGGAATATTTAATTCATCTCTTAAGCAACCCAATTCAAGGCAATTTTCTACACCCCTAACTGCCCCATTATATCCCGTTGAGATAATCATTTTGTCTTTTACAAGAATAGCACCTACGTGATGTCTTAAACAAGTTGATCTTTGGGAAGCTGCTGCTGCAATTTGCATAAAGTATTCATCTCTAGAAATTCTAAATGTCGGATCTTCTGGTTTTTTTATTCTACATAAAATCTTTTCAACATGTTCGAATAAATCCTCGAGTGTTCCATTGTTCAAAAATTTATGTGAAGATAATTCCATACAAACAGATAAATTTTGTTTGTTTGGGTCTCTAGAAGACATTTCTTTCTGTTCATCCTTAATAAATTGTTCAAAAGAACCACCATCTGTATATGTTGCCCTTACTTTCGCTCTTTCATATCTTATCTTAGGATCTGCATCTATAGCAAATAAATAAAATCGACCTTTTTTCTTTAATGAACCAACTTCCCCCGGACATCGTAAACTCTCTATAATAACATTTTTTCCTGAACCTTGAGCTATTTCGTATAATCTGTCAACAATATAACTTGGCCAATATTTTGATCTCAAATCATTTGCAACTTCTTGTAATGTTTCTCTGCTATTTTTTAATCCCCTTTTTGCTATTTCTTCTTCAATAAAACTACGTACAGAAAAATGTTCAAAACCTTTTTTTTGAATTAAATACTGGACAATTGTTCCCTTTCCCCCGGAATTTGTACCAGTTATTCCAATAATCATGATACTCTTTCGATTTTTCCTTTTTAATAGATTATTATTCTAAAATATATACTTCAAAGAACATCTTTCATTTAATTTGCAGTATCATTCCATACTTTTATAAATTAAATTTTCCCTGGTAAATTGAGCCCGTAGCTCAGCCCGGTTTAGAGCGCTGGTCTTATATGGCCTTATGCCAAAACATAATAGCTCAAACCTAAGAGAGCCAGTGGTCCAGGGTTCAAATCCCTGCGGGCTCACTCAAAATTTAGTTTTCCTATTGGAAAAAAATGGCATTAATTAATTTAAGTGAAATACAACCAGAAAGAATGAAGAGATTGGTTTGTTCCAATCTAAGATATCTTGATTTTCAAGAAGATTATGCTAAAGAAATAAAACACGTAAAATTGGTTGCTTTGTTAACTTATGATACTGCAAAAAAACTTGAGATGTCTGAAGAAGAATGTTTAAAGGCATTTGATTGTGGATTAGAACACGATTTAGGAAAAGGAGCACTCCCTCCACAAATTCTTTTTTCTTCAGAAATTTATGATCCAATAGATAATCCAATAAGGGGTTTACATGTAGATTTAGGGGTTTCTCATGGATTGCAACAAAAGCTTCCACAACATATTTTGGACGGGATAGGCTACCATCATGAAACATATAAAAAACACCCAATATCGTATCCTGGAAAAAAAACAGGAAGCGATATTCCATTATATTCTCGATTGGTTGCCCCTTCAGATAATTTTGTAGCAATTACTCAAGATAGAATCTATAGAAAAGCATTAACCTTTAAGGAAACTGAAAAGATAATGTTGACACATGATTATTTCAAATGAAAAGATAATGTTGACACATGATTATTTCAAATTTGATCCAGAAATTTTATCAAAATTTCTTGAGCTTTGTTATGATTTCACAAGATATGAAAAAAATCTTGTTGATGTTCTATCAAAGATAGTTTGTTTAAAAGAAAGAAAGGTATTAAAATGATTAGACAAAAGCTTTAAAAGGATTTTTTTCGAATATAATCATATAACTGCCCCCATAGTCTAGAGGCCAAGGATGCAGCCCTTTCAAGGCTGTGACGTGGGTTCGAATCCCGCTGGGGGCATACTTTTTATCCATGAAAAACCAAAAGGAAAATAAAAAATCTAAGAAAATTAATTATTGGATTCCGATAGTTATTATAATCGGTCTTTTAACATTATTCTTTTTTCCTGAACCAGAAACTAATTTTCTTGCATATGTTGGAACGGCATTATTTTTTATATTAATAATCATATTCTTGTCACGTAAAACAAAGAAGAAAAAAGGGAAATAAAGATTCTACATTATATAAATTTGCCAAGGCATACTTTTCCCATGAAACAATCAAAACAAAAGCTTTTTAAGGGTTTATATGAATTTTGTTACATGAAGTGTATAGAGTTTATGGGTATGCCAAGAGCGGGAAAATCAACACAATTAGAGTTAGTGGAAACAGTGCTTAAACACGAAAAAAAAGCCAGTGTAAGAAATATTTATGAGGGGGCACGTATTTGTCCAATAGGTAAAGAAAATAGGTTTCAATATAATTCTTGGTCATTCCATAATACAACTAACAGAATAATGGAAGCGAGAATGGATAATTTTGATTATCTATTAATTGATCGTGGAATTTATGACCATATTGCATTTACACGAGCATTATATCTTGGTGGGCAAATAAATAAAAAACAATATGAAAGTCAGATAGAATATTTTAAGGAATTTGATTTTTTAGAAGATGCAGTTTTGGGTTTTATGGTGGGTGCACAAGAATCTATGGGGAGAGAAAATAAACACCATGGATTTTGTGGAAGAGTAATGAATAAAGATTTTCTTCAAATTTTGTATGAAATATATAATGAAATGATACCAAAAATCCATAAAGAATGCTATATTGTTGACGGTTCTAAACCATTAAAAGAGAATGGAAAAGAAATTTTAGATTTTGTATCGAGATTAGGCAAATAATTCTGTGACTGTCTTTTAAGCATACTTTTTTATATTCTGAAAATATTTATTTGAGATGAGAAAGAAAAAGATTCTTCACCTTAGTTATGAAGAAAAAGAGAAGAAAAAACAAGAGAAGAAAAAAAGAAAAGAACAGAAAAAAAATATGATTCAATTCTTTAGCGAAGAAACTGGTCTGCTTTATCAATTATATCCCACAGGGACAATTCCGACCTTAAAAATTTCTGGTGTTCCAATGCATAGGCATGTTAAAATTACCCCTGATATTGATACGGGATTAAAGATAGATTCTGCAAGACCTTTTGGAAATGTGCTTGATACATGTACTGGGTTGGGTTATACTGCAATTTATTCTGCAAAACTCGAAAAGGTTAAGAAAGTTACAACAATTGAAAAAGATGAAAATGTTATAAAAATTGCGAGAATGAATGAAGCAAGCAAAGAACTTTTTAATAATTCCAAAATTCAAATAATTAATACAGATTTAAATGAAAAAATTAAAGAATTTAAGGTAGAAACATTCGATACAATTATTCATGACCCACCAACATTTAGTATGGCTGTTGAATTATATCAACTAGCATTTTATAAGGAATTATTGAGGGTTTTAAAAAAAGGTGGGAGATTGTGGCATTATGCTCCAAATCCAGGAAAATTAAAAGATAAAAAACCACTTCACGCAAAAATTGAAAGAAGGTTGAAAGAAGCCGGTTTCAAAAATGTCCTTTACGACGAGAAATCTAATGGAGTAATTGCAATAAAGCCGAGATAATTGCCTTTTTCTACAATAATGCTTTTAAATACATAACCCCCTATTTCCTTATGGGCACCCTAGAATCTATTTTTTCTAAAAAGAAACCAATTATTGGAATGATTCATCTTGCAGGATCTACTGACTCTGAAAAAATACTAAGGGCATTAAAAGAAGTAGAAATTTATGAAAAACAAGGTATTGATGGAGCAATCGTTGAGAATTTTCATTCAAATGAAAAAGATGTTTTAATAGTTCTGCAGGAAATTGCAAAGCAAAAATCCCATAAACAACTTGCAAATCTCTCAGTAGGGGTTAATATTTTACCAAATGAATTTCAAAGATCTTTTGAAATTGCAAACACGTATGAATTAGATTTTATTCAATTAGATTTTATTGCAGGAGAATATCACCTCAGAGAAAAATTAGATACAAAACATTATGATTTTTTTAGAAAACAATATCCCCAGATTGTAGTTTTAGGGGGGGTTTGGCCAAAATATTACCATCCTATTAAGGGTTCAAATCTTGAAAATGATTTAAATGAAGGAATACAAAGAGCAGATGCAATTGTTGTAACAGGTGAGGGAACAGGGATTGAAACACCAATTGAAAAAATTATTAAATTTAAGGAAATTTTAGGAGATTATCCTTTGATTATCGGAGCAGGATTAAATAATCAAAATGTTTTTCGGCAATTAAAGATTGCAGATGGAGCAATTGTTGGGAGTTTTTTTAAAAAATTTAATCAAACAGATGGGGAGTTAGAAGAAACAAAGATAGAAAGATTTATGGAACAAGTGAATATGTTAAGAGAGAGGTAGATACCTTACCCGAAGACTTCTTGAATTAGATATAACCAAAACAAATAAAAATCATTTCTCTTTTTTTTGGAATTTGTTTCTGAGATAAAAGAATATCCCACTTGTAAATCCCCCAAGGGTATTGCATAAAAGGTCACTTTGTGCATCCCAAATATCTCCACCCGTACCTAAAAAAGAGGCTGCTAAATCTGCGTTGACATTCACCGCGCAAATCCATTCATATACTTCATATATCGCACCAAAGGCAATTAAGATTATAGCAGGCATCAAATAGGTGAACCAAATTTTTTCTTTTGTTTTAGATAATTTTAGATAAACTTCTAACACAGGATAATAGAGGAGTAATCCAGATAAAAAGTGTACAATTGCATCATAGGGGTTTGTTGAGAGATTAAAAATTTCCATCAGGGGTTTTGTAAATGGAACATTTTGCCATCCAAAAAACACCCCCACTAAATGAAAAGCAATGAAGAGCAAGGTAAGTGTGTAGGCTGTATTAGAAAGTCTAAGTTTTTTATAAAGAAAAATTAATATTAAAAAAAAGATAGCGACTATAAATGGAACATTTTCCAACATCCAACTAGTCATATGAATTGGTTTTATTATAGAAAATGCGATTAAGAAAACAAGAAATATTAAGCAAATAAGGGGATAGATGTTCTCTTTTTTCATAATATTCTATTACATAACTTCTTTATAAATTTCTTTATTTTGATTTATTTCTTGCATTATAATAATCTATATAAACTTCAAACAAATTATAAAAATATGGTAAGTGAAGAAGCAGTTTCTGAATTAGTGAAATTAGCGAGATATCAAATAGAACATTCTTTTGGTGGAATGGTTAGAAATTTGAGTGCAGAGAGAGACAGAATAGTTAGGATGCATTCTGAAGTTAGTCAAAAATTAGGTGTTTTTGTAACAATCTATAAAGAGAAACAATTAAGAGGATGTATTGGTTTTCCACAACCAAATTTTCCACTTTGGAACGGATTAACAAAGGCAGCAGAATCTGCAGCCTTTCATGACCCGAGATTTAAACCAATAGAAAAGAGTGAAATAAACTATATTCATTTTGAGGTTTCTATTTTAACTGTTCCAGAAGAAATTCCGAATGGACAGTCTGCTGTTCAAAATATTAAAATTGGTAAAGATGGATTAATAGTTGAAATGAATGGAAAAAGTGGATTATTATTACCACAGGTTGCAACAGAAAATGGATTTGATGCTCTTGATTTTTTACAGGAAACTTGTGCAAAGGCGGGAATTCAAAGAACAGCTTGGATGCAAAAAGAATGTAAAATTTTCAAATTTCAAGCAGATATTTTCAAGGAAATTTCCAAGGGAAAAATGATTAAAGTGAATTAAGCTTAATTGAAAATTTTTAATTTTAAGGTTTAGATATATATCTTTTTTTGCAATAATATATTTAAGTAAAAATAACTTTTATTAAAAATGGTATTTGGGAAAAATACGAATGGCGATCCAATGAAGCAATATGAAGCAATTTTTGCAAATTATGATATTCAAGATGAATTTAATCAAACAGAAACAAGTAAATTAATTCAAGCATTGGATAAAATAAGAACAGAAGGAATACTTGTATGCCCTTTTTCAAATAAAATAGACCGGTATTATCTCTTTCATGATGGTGTGGTTTGTATAACTTCAATTTCTATGCAAGAAAGTAAAAAAGCAATTTCAATAACTGTTTCTCATGACAATTTAAAGAGCACATATAATTTATGTAAAAAATTGGGATTTACAGTTAAAGATTAATTATTTTCTAATTTATAATCACAATAAACTTTATAAAATCAAAATTAGTGAGAAAGATATGGTAAAAGTCGTGATAACAGAATTCAAGGTTGAAAAGCTTAATTTAGGGCAAAAATCTATAGATGTTTCTTTTGCTTATGATCAAGATGGGAGCCGAAATAAATTTACGAAAAAGCTTATGATTGGCGAAAATGTTGTTAATTTCGTTCTTGCTGCAATTAGTGACATAAAAAAAGTAACAGGAATGCCATTAGTTCAGATAGAAAAAGAAGAAGACACTAGGGAAAAGATGGTTAACACAATCAATAGACTTTTTGTAGAGATAAAAGACTTGCAAAAGATAAAGGAATCTGAGAAATATATGAAACAATATAGTAGAATTAACTCATACAAGGTTTCACTTTTAGAATTCAATAAATAAAGAGTATAGAAAGGGGATTAGGGAATTATCCATTGTTAGTTAACTATCTATTTTGATACCATAATTCTTAATAAGGGTTTCTTGCTATGTTCTTATTATTAAAATGAAGATTTCAACAGGTTCAAGGGATTTTGATGAATTTTTAGAAGGCGGTTATGAGTCTGATGTAATAACTACTTTTTATGGACCTGGTGGAACTGGAAAAACAAATGTTTGTTTAATGGCTGCCGCAGAACTAGCATCTAGGGGAAAAAAAGTAATTTATATAGATACTGAAGGGGGATTTTCTGTTGAAAGATTAAATCAATTAGCTGTAAATGATATCATGAAAAATATTTTTTTGTTAAAAGCAGTAAATTTTGGAGAACAAAGAGACGCCTTTTCTAAATTAATAGAAATTGTGAAAAAAACAAAGGATATAGGGCTAATTATTGTAGATAGTATGGTTATGCTTTATAGATTAGAACTTGGAGAGTGTGTCAGTGGGGGAGATTATGCAAAAGCGAAAGCATTGAACAATGCTCTTTCAATGCAAATGAGGATTTTAAATGAAATTTGTAGAAAGAGAAATGTTCCAATATTAATTACAGATCAAGTTTATAGTGAATTTCTTTCAAGGGAGGATTTTGAAGCAGGAAAAGAAAAAAGGGTTGCAATGGTGGGTGGAGATATTATGAAATATTGGAGCAAATGCATAATGGAATTAAAGAATCTTGGAGAGGGAAAAAGGGTTGTAATAATTAGAAAACACAGATTTCTTCCAGAAAAATCCTTTACATTTTTTATTAATAATACGGGGATTGAAAAAGAGAAGAAGTTTAAGTTGTTTTGAGAAACAAATTTGTTCAGATAATTGAAAATTCTAATGTGGAAATTCGCAGATAGTTTCAATGGCGAATTTATTCGAGGAATGAATATCTCGATTATTAGGATAAGATAATTTATTCATTAACAATTTTCTCAGAAACTTTTGCTATTTTTTCTTTCTTGATTTTTGGTTTCAATTCTTTTTTCTTAGCTTCTTTCTTCTTAATCTTGTCTTTCTTAATTTTTTCCTTTTCTCTTTTTATCTTTGCTTTTGCCTTCGCTTTTTCTTTGGCTTTTGTTTTCTTTTCCATTAATTTTTCTTTTTTCTTGGCCTCTTTTTCTTCTAGTTTATGTGTCTTTAATTCAGCATTTTCTTTTTGTGTTTGTTGATAACATACAGGATTAAAACAGAATTTCCATGGCGGTCTTCCTTTTTTGATTAAAGTAATATATGGGAAACCACATCTTGGGCATTTTTCATCATTAACTTTTAGTAAGCCTTGTTGTGGTAAGGGAAATGTTGTTTTACAATTTGGATAAGCATCACATGCAACAAATCGTTTACCCCTCCGACTTCTTAAAACAATAAGCATTCCTTTTTTGCATATTGGGCATGAAACAAGAGTATTCTTTTCTTTTTCTTCTGCTTTTCTTTCATTATTTGCATTGATTAGTGATTTTCCAATTGCTTCTTCTTTTGTTTTGAATCCATCAATTATTTTTGTAATAATTTTTTTAGCATCTTCCAAAATATTTTGTTCTTCTTTTTGCATTTCTTCCCTATTCTTTTTTTCTTGAAGATTTTCCATTTTTTCTTCAAAACTTCTTGTTAATTGTTCATCAAGGATTAAGGGAGAATTTTTTTCAAGTGTTTCAACTACTTTCATTCCAAGTTGTGTTGCCTGGATAGATGTTCCCGTAACATATCCCCTTTTATAGAGTGTATCAATAATAGATGCTCTTGTTGATTTTGTTCCCAAGTGTCTTTTTTCAAGTTCAGTAATAATTGAAGCAGGACTATATCTTCTTGGTGGTTGTGTTTCTTTTTCTTCAATATTTACTTTTTGTATGATAATCTGGCCATTAACATCTTCTAATTCTCTTTCTTGAATAGTGTATGGATAAATTTCAAGCCAACTTCGTTTTGCAATCTTTTTTCCCTTGGCTATAAATTCTTTTCCTTCTGAACTTACTTTAATTGTTTTTTCATCAACAATTGCTGCTTCACAAAAACATGAGATAAATCTTTTTACAATCAATTCATAAATATTTTTTTCTTGTGGTGATAATTTTTTACTTGATTCCCCTGTTGGATAAATTGCAGGATGTGCTGGGTCTGTTTTTCCACCTTGAACAGGATAGTCTCTAACAGCCATTTTAGCAAAAGCATATTTTTCTTTAAGTTTGTCAAGAATTCTTTTGTAACCGATTGTAGGTGGAAGTTTCTGAGAAGATGTTCTTGGATAAGAAATTAACCCAAATAAATATAGTTTTTGTGCGATTGCAAGGGTTTGTGCAGGAGTTATCTTAAATAACTTGTAAGATTCTGTTTGTAAGTTTGTCAAATCAAAGGGTGGCCAAGGATTCATTTCCTTTTGTTCTTTTTCTGTTTTAGCATCTCCTTTTTTTCCTTCTAATTTTGAAAATTCTTGTGCTTCTTTTTCTTCTGTAAGATCTTTAGGATATTCTGCATTAAATTCATAATTCATTTCTTTCTTTAAACAATCAATAGAAACATTCCAATAAGGTGTTGCTTTAAATGCAGCAATTTCTCTTTCTTTTCCAACAATAAATGCTAATGCAGGACCTTGAACCCTACCTATGCTAAGTATTGCGAAACCACCAGCTGCCTTTGTTGTGTTTGTTAATGCTCTTGAAAGATTTATACCATACATCCAATCAAGATAATGTCTTGTTTCCCCTGCGTAAGCTTGCCCAAAATCAACATGTTCTAATAATGCATCAAATGAATTCATTAAATCTGGTTTTGTTAAAGCTGAGAATTTCATCCTATAGGCATCATTCCTATTACAAATAAATCTTATAACATTAAATCCAATAACTTCTCCTTCAACATCATAATCACAAGCCACAATAAAATTATCTGCGTCCCTAGCCAGGTTTCGTAGAGCATTTAGATATTTTAAGGAAAATCCGCCTTTTGGTTTCCAGGTTAAATCGAAAACAGGAAACTCATTTGTTTTTTCTTTTTCAGCTAGGCCAAATAAATGTCCGACAGCACTCCCAACAACGTATTTTTTTCCTTTATTTTCTATTTCATAGTATGGAACACCAAAGAAATTCTTTTTTATTGGACTAGAATCAGATAAACAATAAGCTATTTTCATAGCTGCTTGTGGTTTTTCAGTAATAATTAAAGTATAGGCCATATTTCCCTTAGACTTATAATTCTTTATATATCTTTGCAGAAAATAAATTTTTTTATTATTTTCTTTTTTTCTTAGAATTCTTTTTAGATTTTATTGATTTTAATATTAAATAAAATTCAATACATATCACACTAATAATTGCTCCAGCTGTGTTTGCTATTAAATCAGTCATAGTATCATAATAGTTATCATACATTTCTCCAGAGAGTTTCAATGCTACTTGCTGTTCTACTGTTTCGCAGGTAATTTCATTTTGAACAGTAACATTTTGCCCATATATTGAAGGATCTACACCAATCAATGCTTTAGAAACTGATTCAGGTTCTATTCCTAAAAGTCCCTGTCCATTTTCTATGTAAATAGACCCACCAAATTCTATTAATTCTCCAAACCCTGCAATACCCAAACAAAGCAAAACAATTATAATTGGGAAAATTTTTGAAAAATGTTTTTCTTTCGAAGATATTCTTGGTTTTAAAGCGAAATAAATAATATTGGATAAAGCAAAAGTGGAAAGAGAATGTGTTATAATGTCATAATTTACACCTAGGAATTGCATCCCAAAAAAGCCAAATCTCCCTAATTCATGCAAAGACATTGCAAGATTTATTAATAAAAATCCCATCCAATTCATATTTAATTTTTCATATGAAAAATAAAACAGGGTTGCAACAAGAATAAACAAGATGCTATCAAATATATAGTATGTTTCTGATTTTGAAATGGAATAGAACATAATGAATAGATAAAACGCTAAGAAAACTGGATAAACTATTTTTACAAAAATGTTCTTTTTAGTCATTTTTAATTTTTTTATTTATGTGTGAACCAGAAATAATAGGTGTTTGTTTTTTTATCTATTTTATCAAGTCTCGCATAAAACATTCTTTCAAATTGTACAATTTCATCGACTTTTAAACCCTTTATTCCGCTTTCTCCTAATCCTGAGATTGTTTCTCCATTATCCATTAAAATTTCTATTTTTACAAGAGATTTTTCATTTTCTTTGTCAGCTGGAAGCCAATGAATATATCTTGCACGCATCTTTGGATTTATTTCTTTGCTATGAAAATCAAATGTAGATATTTGTCGAGTAAAATTATATAATCCCATCAATCTGAACAATTCCCCTGTTTTCATTTGATCTAAATCTTCTTTTGAAATAAATATCTCTTGATTACTTGGAATTTTTCTGATTAGGATATCATTTTCTGGAAGAAGATGGATGTTTGCAATATCTTTTGGAGCATTATCTATTTTTATTTTGGCAGGAGTTTCAACAAAGAAAAACCTTTTTGCTATTGGGTCTATCATTTTTTTATTTATTGAATATAAATTATCAACAGGAACCGCAATATCATTTTGATTTAATCCGATACTTTTGATAAATTCACGAATTGCTTCTGGTAAAATTCCCCTACGTTTTAATGATTGAACACTCCAGGTTCTTGGGTCATCCCATCCACTAAATTTTCCTGATTTGACATCTGCCTGTGCTTTTGATTTTGAAATTTTTACACCTTCTAATCCTTCAATTCTTACAAGTCCTGCATGAATTAATTCGCAGGGGGTCCATCCAAAAATATTCCAAATGAATTTTTCCATATCTGATTCCATCATTAAATCTTTTCCCCTTATTACATGGGTAATTCCAAAAAGATGATCATCAATTGCCCAAGAAAATTCAAGCATTGGCCAAACAGTATATTTTTTCCCTACTCTCGGGTGTTCTCTTTCGCTTATTCTAAATAGAACTCTGTCTCTGAAAGCCGGATTTTTATCTTGCATACTTGTTTTTAATCTTAATGCAGCTGTTCCCTCTTTCATTTTAAACATTTTTTTCCATTCTTTTAAGGTATCTTCTGGTTTTTGTTTTCTGTGTTCGCAATCTATTCCTTTTGCTCGATTATTACGAAGTGTTTCAGAATCACAATAACAGACATAAGTATAGCCTTTTTTTATTAATTCTTCTGCATATTTATAATAAATTTCTAATCTATCTGATTTATAATAAATTGGTTCTTCATATTTTACCTTAAGCCATTTGAATGCATCTGGAATTAAAGTATATGCTTCAGGAATAAGTTGTTTTTGTTCACTTCCGATTGTATCATCTAAAACCAAAAGGGTTTTACCTTTGTACTTTTCTGCATAAAGTGCATTTAACATATACGTTTTAGCATTTCCAATATGGAGTGC
>JAGVWO010000014.1 GCA_018304245.1 Candidatus Pacearchaeota archaeon | reverse complement strand
TGTCCACATATAACAGAAGAATTGTGGGAAAAAATAGGTAACAAACAATTTATTAGTTTAGCAGCATGGCCAATTTGTGATGAGAAAAAGATAAACGAAGAACTCGAGAAACAAGAACAACAAATCAATCAAACAGTAAATGATATCCAAAATATTTTAAAGATAATGCGAGAAAAACAAAATAAGGGAGCAGAAAGAGTTTACATTTATTTAATTCCAAAAGAATTACCAATATACCAACAACATATTTCTATGGTTGAAAAATCTACTGGCTTGAAGACAGAGTTATTTGCAGTTAATGATTCGAAAAAATACGATCCGCAAAACAAAGCACAAAAAGCAAAACCAGGAAAGCCAGCTATTTATCTAGAATAGGTATTAAATGAAAGCATATTTTCTAGAATATAAATCCTTTTTAAAAGACCAACTCTTTAATAAAGATGTTTGAAAGAATCGAATGTCCCAATCCAGCATATGAAAGAATAATAAATTCTAATATCCGTAATCAGATATTTAATAAAAAAAGAGAAATAGAGACCCTTTTCATATACCATAACTTATATCAGGAGCCAATTGAAGAAATTCTTGAAGATGCAAGGAAATATCTTTTTGATATTAAAAAGAAAATTTCCCAAAAAACAGTTATTTATCAAGATATTTTAAATTTAGAAGTGGATTTAAATGAAAACGAATTTATCACATCTCGTGATATGGTGCCCCATTTAATGAATCATCCAAGTTTATTGGGTTTTCTTGTTTTAGGAGAAGGATTGTTTGATTTTAAACAATGTGGTTTTCCTTCAAGGAGGAGTTTAGAAGAATCTATAACTAGTTTTTGCATAGGTGAAAGAAATACCTTTGATATATGTACTAGAGATTACTGTTGGAGAAATGGAGATTATAAAAATGTGGCAAATCAATCTATTCATGGAGATATGTTTATTTCTCAAATAGATGTATCTGGTAAAACTTGGAATGAATTAACTTTTTTCGGAGAAGAAACACATTTTGATACTTTCAAAAAAGATTCAATTGATTCAGGAATTGCCGCATATCAAGATTGGTCCGAGTTTTTGATAAGCTTGTTAAAATATGCAGATCATCTTGGTATGAAAGATATCCCAGAGATAATTAATTGGAAAGAAATAATGGAACAAGGTGGTGCAGTCCATTGCAATAGTGCAGAGGGGTTGTTTGGGTCTAGTAGTTTGGAATATAGGATGGTTGAAGGGAAAATTAAAGAAGATATACTTTTGAAAGATAAACAAGAAAAACCAAATGGATTTCCAATAATAATCCCCTATGCCCAAGGTCATATTTATGTTCCTTTTTTAGTTAAAGACAAACTATTATATCTGGTTGAAAATGAAAATGGAGATATCGAAATTCCAGGGGGATATTTTGAAGGGAAAAAATTTTCAAGACAAATAATTTATGATTCAAAAGATCTTCCAGAAGCATTGAAGGCAACATATAAACTTTTTTCTAGAGACCGGAGAAAGATTCCAGTAATAATGAATGCTTTTTTGAGCCAAGAATCCAAAGCTTTTTAACTATCTTTTTTCTTCAAAGAATGCAAATAAAATGAAAAACAAAATAGATTCAAATCCAAAATATTCACCAGTTTTAGATGGCTTGAATGTGGGTCAATTAGATAGGATAACATCCCTATTAGATTCACAAAATAGAATAAATTTTTTAGAAAAATCTTTAATCGAATTTAAGAATCCAGAAACAATACAGGCAATACACATCCTTCTTGGAAAAGCATATGAAGAATCTTTTTTTAATAATCCATTTAAAGATAAAGAATCGGGGGCCTTACATTTATCTCGCTCGGTAAATTCATATATTCAAGCAGGATTTATTGAGGGTTCTCCAGAACAACTAAGAAAATTAATCCATTTAACTAGAATCACATCAAATGTTTGTTTGAACGTCGGAGATTTAGACTTATTTATCAAATATTCTAAAATGTCTGTAGATTTAGGAAAAAAATATGGTAACTCACTTTTATCTTGTTTAAAACCCTTAACAGAAGAACAGAAAAATATTGAGAGAGCAAGAAGCAAACAACCACACACTATTCCTTACGCAACATATTTTTAAAACGATAATCTTTAAAAACTATTAATTTCTATCAGAATCATAATAAAAATAGAGGTTAAAATGGATGAAAAAAAAATAAAGTTAGCAATAATGACTGCATCTGCTAAGACTCTTGAATATATGAAGAAAAACCCAAAGGTTTCTCAAGAAGAGGTTTTTCAACATGTTATGAAGATAGAAAAAGCAAAAGGAGAGGCTAAAATTGGGGCAATGGCTTCTGTATCAAAAACACATGAATACAAAGAAAAAAATCCTGGCGCATCAGATAAAGAAATAATGCAAAGGATAATGAATGAAAGTGAAGAAATCATCGGAAACATTGTTCTAGAATAAGGAGAAATTGATTTAGTTTCTTTTCAACGCATATTTTTTAATATCTATTTTATAATCTCTACTTTGTAATATATATTTTACAGTATATAGGTTCTATTGCAACAGCAGATTGGATATGTTATATATTATGATAAACACATTATTTAATAATGTTTTATTTTAACACCGCTTTAATTCTTCTAACACCAGCTGCAACAGCTTCTTCTTTTATAATTTTGAAATGTCCTAGCTTGCTTATGTTTGTAACATGTGGGCCGGCACAAACCTCTTTGCTAAAATCTCCAATACTATAGACAGAAACCTTTTCCCCATATTTTGTATCAAAGAAAGCTAATGCACCTTTTTTCTTTGCTTCTTCTATAGTCATTTCTTCTCTTTTTACATCAAATCCTTCTTTAATTTGGTTGTTAACAGTTGTTTCAACTTCATTAAGTTCTTCTTCTGTTAATTTTCTATCAAACGAAAAGTCAAACCTCAATCTCTCTGCAGTAATATTAGAACCACGTTGTTTTATTGTTTCTCCAAGAACTTTTCTCAAAGCCTGATGGAGTAAATGCGTTACTGTATGGAGTTTTGTCGTTTCTTCGCTATTATCTATAAGTCCTGATTTAAAGGTTCCAGCTGTGGCAGTTCTACTCAATTTTTGATGTTCCTTAAATTCCTGATTAAAACCATATTCTTCAACATCCAAACCAGATTCTTTTGCTAGTTCTTTAGTTAGTTCAATAGGAAAACCATAACTCGAAAACAAGATAAATGCATCATGCCCGCTAATTATTTTATCAGATTTTCTTTTTATTTTATCAAATTCCTTTAATCCATTTTCAATAACTTCCTTGAATCTTTCTTCTTCCCTATCAAGTTCATTTAAAATAAAATTTCTATTTTTTTCTAATTCAGGATAGTCTTTTTGATAGTATTCAATATAAATCGGAGCGATAAAACTACAGAAATTTCCTTTTATTCCAATTTGTCTTCCATATCTAATCGCTCTTCTGATAAGTCTTCTTACAATATATCCATGTCCAATATTCGAAGGAGAAATTTTTAATTCATCACCCATAATGAAAACAGCAGCTCGGATGTGGTCTGCTATAATTCGCATAGCTCTGGTATCATTTTTATTGAATCCATATCTCCTTTTACTAAGTATACAAATTCTTTCAATTACTGGAATAAAGATTTCAGTAAGATAATTATCTTTTAATCCTTGTAAAACAGCAAGAGTTCTTTCAACACCCATTCCAGTATCGACATTTTTTTGTGTCAATTCTTCATATTTTCCATCTTTTGTTTTATTATATTGCATAAAAACATCATTCCAAATTTCACACCATTCATTTTCTTTTGTTTTAGGATTACTTTCTTCTTTTGGTTTCCCTATTCCAACAAAATAAAACATCTCTGTGTCTGGTCCACAGGGTCCGGAATTTCCAACAGGCCCCCACCAATTATTTTTCCTTGGCATAGGTGAAATTCGTGATTCTGGAATTCCCATTTTAATCCACACTTTTGCACTTTCTTCATCTATTGGAGAATCTTCATCACCCTCAAAAATAGTAACAGCCAATTTTTCTTTTGGGATTTGAAGAACATTTGTCAAAAATTCAAAACTTAATTTTATTGATTCATCTTTAAAATAATCCCCCAAGCTCCAATTTCCAAGCATTTCAAAAAAAGTGTGATGGAAACAATCTCCGACTTCATCAATATCATCTGTTCTTACACATTTTTGTACATTAGTTAATCTTTTTCCAGAAGGGTGCGGTTGTCCAAGTAAATAAGGGATAAGGGGGTGCATTCCCGCAGTTGTAAATAGGACTGTTGGATCATTTTCAGGAATGAGTGAAGCTCCACGAATAATATTATGTTTTTTAAGCTTGAAAAAATTCAAATAAGTATCTATCAACTCTTTTCTTGTTTTTATCATGATTTATTCAGTCTTTGACGATTTAAAACAATTTCGCCTGGTTATTTTTTTTCTCAAAAGTATCAACAACATAAGACATCATTTTCTCAAAATTTTTCTGACTATATGCTTCACAAAATCTTTGATTTCCTACATGACTATCAAAACTTTTAGCTATTTCCCTGTTTTGACATTGTCCAAAAAGATTGTTTAGATAGATTTTTCCAGAAGCATATTCGATGTATGTTCTTTCATCATTATATAGTAAATTTAGGAATAAAGAATAACTGCCCGCATAATCTTTTCCAGTAGAATTAACAAAAACAAATTTTTTTGTTTCAGTTATAGGTATTTTTTTTGCAGAAATATTGTTAAAAACAACATCATTTTTCCTTACCCATTCTAAGAAGAACGGTTCCTTATAGATTTCATGATATGTTAGACCATAATTCACAATATTTTCAATAAAACTAAGAATTTTTTCAGGATTTTTATTACCTTCTGAAAAAATTTGGCTTAATTCAAATAATTTTGATTTTAAAATGCTTTTATTATTTTCAAGATTTAAAAGTTCTGGATATCTTTCAGATATTTTGGTTAATATTTCAAGACAATCCTCATAACAGACGTCTGTGATTGGGCCAATTCCAAATAGCCATTCAATTTTTTCTATTTTTTCTTTAAAAAATTCATCTTCTTTAAAAAGGAGATAAATCATTCCACTTGAAGATATATTCTCTTTACCAAATATCTTTTTAGGGTTTATAGAAAAATAATGTTTGTGATTTATACTATAATTCATATTATGGTTAAAGTCAATTATAATCAATTCTCTTTGTAAAAGTTCTTCCAATTGGGATTTTGTAAGTAAGATATCTGCAAGGAATACGAGCCTTTTCTCGTCAGAGATGTCTATAAATTTATTTGTTGGGGTTTTGCTGAATTCAATATCGCATTTTCCAAAAAGAGAAACTAGGGAAAAAGTTGTAATAAGGCCATCATTCCCAGAATGACTAATAATAACTCGTTGTTCTAATGGTATCGAATTTATTTTCTCTTTCAATTCTTGAACGAATTTTTCTTTATCCATTGTAATCTTTTAAATCTTATCAAGGTTTTTTAACATAAACCAAAATATTTCTCTTTGAATATTTTGAATCTTTATTTGCCTTATCTAATATTTTAATAATTTTAAAACCAACACCTGTTACAAGGTGGGATATCTCTTTTTTGTCATATAGATAATAATATCTCATCAATTTTTTATTATTTATTGACCAAGCAATCATTATTTCCTTGGGTTCTTTTTTGAATTTTTCCTGGTCTTTATTCCAAATCGTAATAAGTGCTTCGCCCCCTTTTTTTAATACCCTCAATATCTCTTGAAGTGCTTTTTCCCTCTTTTTTTCTGAATCAATACAATGAATTGTAGCGATACAGATTATTTTATCAAAAAAATTATCTTTGAATGGTAATTTTTCAGCTCGTGCTTTTTTTAAAATAAGACTCATTTTATTTTTGTTAGCAGATTCTTCAGAGTATTTCAATTGTTTTTTTGAAAAATCTACACCATAAATCTTACCCGGTATTTTAACAAAATTTCTACCGCTACCGCAACCCAAATCTAAAACATTACCTTTACATTTTTTTATGAAATCTACAGCTTCTTTTACTGGGACTACTCTAAATGTCTTCCAATTAGTAGAAATTTCATCCCAGATTTTTTCTTGATTTGGTATTTTCATTTTTAAGATATCTAAACATACATTATCAATGTTTTTAAAGAATATTGTTTTTTGATATCTATTAAAATAGTGTAATAGAAATATCAAAAGATGACGAGAAAACCAACAAAAACAATTTCTGGAGTAACGCCCTTAGCTGTTGTTTTAAAGCCAATGAAATGTAAACACGGAACTTGCTTATTTTGTCCAACATTAAATGTTCCCCAGAGTTATACCCCCCTGAGTCCTGCAATTATGCGTGCCAAGGAAATAGGTTATGATCCCTATAAACAGGTAAAAATTAGGCTAAAAGTTTTTAAGATTATGGGTCATCCAACAGACAAGATTGAATTGATAGTTCTTGGAGGAACCTTCCTTGATTATCCTACTTCATATCAAAAAAAATTTATTCTAGATTGTTATAATGCCCTTAATAATAAGAAATCAAAAACAATAAAAGAAGCCCAAAAATTAAATGAGAAATCAAAACACCGGTGCATTGCTTTGTGTTTAGAAACTAGACCCGATTCTTGTTCAAAAATAGATATTAAAAGAATGCTTGAACTTGGGTCAACACGAGTTGAATTAGGGGTCCAATGTGTTGATGATAAAATTTATCGTTTAGTAAAGAGGGGGCATACAGTAAGACAAGTTGTTCAGGCAACGCAATGGCTAAAGGATGCCGGATTCAAAATAGGCTATCATATGATGCCAGGTCTCCCGGGATCAAATTTTAAAAAAGATCTTTCAATGTTCAAGGAAATCTTTCAAAATGAAAAATTTAAACCAGACCAAATAAAAATTTATCCAACACAAGTAATTGCAGGTTCTGATTTAGTCAAACTTTATAATGAAGGTAGATATCTCCCATATTCTGAAAAAGAATTAACTGAATTATTATTAGAAATAAAAAAAGAGATCCCGAGATATGTAAGGATAATGAGGGTTATGCGAGAAATTCCCCCAAAATATATTGTTTCAGGAATTCATCGAATTGATTTGAGAAGGGTTCTTGATGAAGAAATGAAAAAAAGGAAAATATCTTGTAAATGTATTAGGTGCAGAGAAATAGGTTTTGCTATTCGTGAAAGAAAACAAATATCAAGGGAATTATTCATTAAAACAACAGAATATAGGGCGAGCAAGGGAAGAGAATATTTCATCGAGTTTGTAAATAAAGAAGATATAATTTTTGCATTAATTCGTTTAAGAATTCCTTATTCACCATTCACCCCTGGTATTAATAAGAAAACCTTGGTTATTCGAGAGTTACATGTCTATGGGCCAGCAGTTGAACTTGGAAAAAAAGAAGATCAAGCATTTCAACATATGGGTTTAGGAAAAAAATTGATGATAGAAGCAGAAAACATTGCGAAAAAGAATAAATTAAATAAAATTGCAATTATCTCTGGTGTTGGTGTAAGAAGATATTATAGGGATTTAGGATATAATTTGGAAGGCACATATATGGTTAAGAAAATTTAAAATTTAATTATAATTTAACAAAATGACCTCACAAAATTTAAAAAATTTAATAAAGGAATTGAATGTAGCAAGCGATAAAGAAAAAGCAAAAATTTACCAGAGGTTTTTTAAAACAGGAAAAGGGGAATATGGTGAAGGAGATATTTTTATTGGTGTAACAACCCCAAAAATGAAAGAAATCGCAAAAAAATATTCTAATCTTAGTTTAAAGGATGTCAAAATCCTCCTTTCTAATAAAATCCATGAGTATAGGTCATGTGCATTAGCAATCCTGGTAAACAAATTTAATAAAACAGATTCTTCTGAAAGAAAAAACATTTTTAACATCTATATCAAAAATGCAAAATCAAATAAAATAAATAATTGGGATTTGGTTGATTGTTCTGCGGATAAGATCGTGGGAGCATATCTTTTTGATGAGAACCCGGAAATATTAAGAAAACTCGCAAAATCAAAAAATTTATGGGAAAAAAGAATAGCAATTGTTTCAACATTTCATTTTATTAAGAACAACAAACATGAAAAAACAATAGAAATTTCAGAAATCCTAGTTAATGATAAACATGATTTGATTCACAAGGCCGTCGGTTGGATGTTACGTGAAGTTGGAAAAAGGGTTTCTCAGGAAAAAGAAGAAGAATTTTTAGAAAGACATCATAAAACAATGCCAAGAACAATGTTAAGGTATGCGATAGAAAGATTTGATGATAAAAAGAAGAAATATTATATGTCCTAAAAAATCATAAGATTTTTTGGACACCAGAAATTAAAAATTTCTGAGTGGGGAAATAAATCAAAGCCTATAATTCAATTATTTTTCCTTTTTTACCTACATTAATTACTCTTGTTTTTCCTATTTTTTCTTCCATACCTTCTGCCTCATGCACATGGGAACAAATAGCAATATCTGGTTGGAATTTTTTTATAGCAGATTCAATAGCATCACTTCCTGGGAAAAAAGCAGTTAATTTTTCCATTAAACCACCACTAGGATGAACATGGGTTACCATTATCTTCTTCTTTATATCTTTAATTTTATTAAACCCTTTTTTTAACGTATCAAATGTTTCTTTTTCATTTAATTGAAATAAACCAATATTTGCACCACCAGAGGCAAAAATCCCAACATTCTTTTTTGTTAAACCAAGGCCATGTATGTTTTTTACATAAGGGGAATAGGCTTTTTCTAAGAAATTTGCCGCAGCCATTGTTTCATGATTTCCCGGAATTATTAAAACTTCTATTTTACGTTTTGCAAAAGGACCAAGAAGATAATCTAAACTAGATTCTGCAAGAGTAATATCTCCACTAAGAATAACCAAATCAACTTTTTCTTTTTGTGCCCTCTCTGCTAATTTTGAAGCTTGCCTAGAATCACCATGCAAATCACCTATTGCAAGTATCTTTAATTTTGTTGATTTTTTGTTTCCTACCATATTTAATAAAAATCATCCCCATATAAAAAGATATTGAATTCTAAAAGAAAGAAAAAAGAAACGCCGAAAATCTCTGATTTTCGAGCGAATAAAAAATTAAACTAGGTTTATTTGTTCCAAGCCATTATTCCGATTATTACTAAATTAACAATTGGGATTAATAGCAATAAACTCCACCAACCAGGTCTTTTGATTCTTTCACAAACTATCCATAAGAACCAAACACCAATTACTGCTAGTGCTAACCCTCCAACAAATGGAATCATTGGTAATAAAACTGCTAAAGTCCACCAAGGTGATTTTTTAGCCATTTGTGTTACTAAATAGAAATTTGCTATTGGGATAAATGCAAGCCATCCATTTTGGGTTTTTGTTTTATTTGCTATTGCCATCAATGCAAAGGCCATGTAAATATATATTGCTAATGCAATAATTGCATAAACAACTAAAAACGCACCCATTGCAGCTAAAGCACCAGCACTCATCAGGGTTTCAGGATCAATTCCCGGAAAATATTCTACCATTTTTTAACCTCCTTTTTTTATTTAATTATAGTTAAAATTATTTTTTTGAAATCTTATTTTTCTTTTCTAAAATTTTCTTAGGATGTTTTTGTTTTATAATCTTAGTTTTTGATTTAGGCTTTATTGCAAGGGCTTTGATTATTTTAAATCCAGTATATTTTTGTAAAACGGTTGGAATTTTTATTGAGCCATCTTTTTGTTGATAGTTTTCAAGAATTGCAACAAGGGCTCGAGATGTAGCAAGGGCAGTATTGTTTAATGTATGAACAACCTGTTTTTCTTGATTATTATCTCTCATAACTTTAATATTTAATTTTCTAGCCTGATAATCAGTACAGTTACTTAAAGAAGCAACTTCCCCATATTCTTTTATTGTGGGTCTCCAGACTTCAATGTCATGAGATTTTGCTTTCCACGAACTCAAATCACCTACACACATTTCAATAATTCTATAGGGTAATTTTAGTTTTTGAAATATTTCTTCTGTATTTTTTAATAGGTCATCATAATATTTCCAAGAGTCCTCTGGTTTGCAAAAAATAAATTGTTCTATTTTATTAAATTGATGGGTTCTCCATAATCCTTTTTCATTGATTCCGTGTGCACCCACTTCTTTTCTAAAACACATTGAATAGGAAAAATATTTTTTTGGAAGTTCAGATTCTGAGAACGTATCTCCAGAATGCATTGCAAGCAAAGATTGTTCTGCCGTTCCAATTAAATTAAGGTCTCCTTCCCCTTTTATTGAATAAACAGACTGTTCAATTGCTCCACGATCCATAGAAGCATAAACTTCTTTTTCATGTAGCATTAAAGGGGTTTCAATATATTCATATCCCTTTTTTGAAAGAGAATCTAGAGCAAAACGGATCAGTGCTTGATTTAACAGAGCCAATTCTTTTTTAATATAATAAAAACCATTTCCACTAACCTGACTAGATTTTTCAAAATCAGCAATCTTTAAATTTTCAGCAAGTTCAACATGATTTTTTATAGGAAAATTAAATTTTGGAATTTGTCCAACTTTTTTAATTTCCTTATTTTCAGAAGCATCTTTTCCTAAGGGAACATTTTTGTGCATAATATTTGGAATTTTAAATAAAATTTCTTTTGTTTCTTTTTCTAAAAGACCATATTTTTCTTCTGCTTTCTTAATTTTTTCTGGAAGTTCTTTTGCTTCTTTTATTTTTTGTTGAAATAATTGGTTGTTTCCAGATTTTTTAGCCTCATTTATTGATTCAGAGACCTTATTTCTAGAATGTCTAAGGTTATCTAGTTCTAATTGCAATTCCCTTAGTTGTTTGTCTTTATTAATAAATTCTTTAACAATTAGATCAGAACCAGTTCTTTTTTTTGTATTCTCCGAAACAACTTTTACGTTTTCTCGAATAAATTTTGAATCCAACATTTTAAAATTAATATTTTAGCTTTTAATAAGTTTATGCAGTATAAAATTTAAAGATGTTATTTGCCTCACTTTTTATGAATAATTTATAAGGTAATGGGCTTGCAGAAAGTTGCCAAGGATTTTGATTATTCTCATTAAGGACTTTTTTATTTTGTAAATTTAGGGTTAAGATAACATCATATTTATCTTCACTTTGTTTGTTTGTGGTTGTCATTACATGTATATTCCCGCTGGTAAGAGGTGTGCCTTGTTGGCTATATTTCAGGTTGGTATTATTTAACATGTAAACAATTGTACCATTTGTTCCAAAAGTGGCGTTATAAATAAATAAATCCCCTTTAGAGATTTTAATTTGCCTCATCACAACTGTACCAGTTGCTTGTGAAGCAGTTTTGATTGCATCATCAATATCATTAATGAGGATAATTGTTTGTTCAACAACGGCTCGGTCTTGGGCCTCATTGATTTTTGGTTCAACAATCATATAAACAGAAGAAAGGATAACTAAACTAATCAAAACATAAAGTACCACAGATACCCAAATGTCCCCTTTTTTATTTCTGTCCATTTTAAATTAAGTAAATTGAATATCACGAAATCTTTTTAGATTTCGGGATGCAGAAAATTCTTGCGAATTTTCAAGCATAATAAATAAAATAAAAAAATAAAATCTAACAGTTTGTTACTGTTTTTTCTACTGGTGCCTTACCGCACTCTGTTCCATCAACTAATACAAGAACAACCTTAACATTATTTGCATTTTGTGCACTTTTAACTGAATAAAGTTTATCTTCATATTTTCCTAAAAAGTCAGAAGTTATTTCTGCACTAATAGTACCTGTACTGTTTGTGCTCATAACCAATATTTTCTTCAGTTCAAATGTTTCAGAACCTCTACCCAACATTATGCTAATGTTTCCGTTAGTGGCATCATAACAAGCACTTTTTACATCAATTCTTGCATCAAAGCAAGATTTTGATTCGCCCATTATGTCTTGTAACCATGGAACAACGAATACGTAGACTGCTGCAATTAAGGCAATTGTTATTGCAATTAACAAAACAGTTGCGATAACAGCGTCCATTCCTCTTTTGTTCATTTTTGTTTTTTGGTAAATTAAATTTAATTAACCGACTATGATTTAATTAACAGTTGAATGTTTTTGCTTGTTTTTCACAGGCATATTCTTTTTCTTTTCCTTCTTTTGTTTTTCCTAAAAGATAGGGGACAATTTTTATTTTTGTACAATCAATTTGGCTAAATGTTGTGCTTCCTGCAGGAGAGATATCTACTGGATTTTCACTAGTAGTAATTCTTTTTGTTCCACTAGATGTTACATCATATAATTCAAATCTGTGAATTGGAAGATCTGCCATATTTGTTATTTGAATATTTTTATTTATATCTGTACCTGTAATCATTGCATTAAAAGAAACCCTTAAGCAAGCAGTTTCAATAGGTGAATTAAATTTTAGAACAGCCTCTTTTTGAAAGCTAGTTATCCATAGGTAGACTAATAAGAAAAGAATTATAGCAATAACAACAAGCATAACTGTCGCAATAACAGGAGATATTCCCCTCTTATTTTGCCTCTTTTTATTCATATTTTTATTTACTCTTCAAGATTTAAATAGTTTATTAGTTCTTCAGGTCAAGTTAGTACAAAATTCTTCATTTAAGCTGTTTACTTTAATTTTAACAATAGCCTCATCACACAATCTGTTATATCCCTCTTTATCAACAATATAAGGATATAATTTAACATAACTTAATGTCTGTAGTGTTTGAGAATAAGATAGGGTTGGAAGAATTGTCTCGTTTGAAACATTTATTTTAGTAGAATGATCATATAATTGAATCTCTCTTTCTTGCGAACCGGTTATGTTAACCCCATTGATAATTACCCCAGCTAAATCAAATCTTCCATTATTTTTTAATGTTAAATTAATAAAACCATCACCACAACTAAAATTTGTAACAGTTATAGAAAGCCCTTCCGAACATTCCCCTTCTTCAAAAGGATTAGTATAACTTGATAAGAAAGCATAGGTTCCAGTAGCTAACCCTAATGCAAGTACAACGAGTAGAACATACGAGACAATTTCACTTATTCCTTTTTTATTTAGTTTATTGAACCTCATTTTTTCTCACAATTAAAAACTTCTTCACCTTTTTTTAGTTGTATTATATAATAAAAATCATGATTATTTAAAGGTTTATCGTTGTTAGCAATTTTTTCTCCTTGAGTAAAATCGAGCTGTTGTGGATTCCCCTCTATGGTGTAATTGGCCCACAAAGAGATATTATTTCCATTATCTCTTTGATATTTAATAAAAGTTTCAGTAAAATTTTTTATAGCCTTAAATTCATTATCAATATCTCCCTTAGAATAAATTTCACTTATTCTTTGGATTTCATAATCGTAGTTGTCACAAGCTTGATAGAATCTTTGAGAATTAAAATCTGGTTTGTAAACATAATTGTAAAATGTAGTTACCCCTAACAACAGAAATCCGAATAAAACTGCGAAGATAATAAAGAATTGCGCTTTGTTATTTTTCATCCTTTTTTTAGTCACCGTCTTTTTTTAAGTGCAGCCTGGGGAATTGCCTGAAAACCAACTAACAAGTTGATCTTCACTCTTTCTCCGACTTGTGACCCCACAAGCACCTTAACTTTAGTTTATGGCTGCTTCCTTCCGGATCTGACCAGATTCGTTAAAGCAAGATCGTGCAGGACAAGACATCAACGTCCAAGCAAAGACTTGCTAGCGATAATCTCACGCATCCTTTGCGGTTCGCCATAAAGCCCGTGTGCGAATGGCGTAGGGCTAGCACGCCGACCTAGGCTGCATATTTAGAAATGATTTTAGATATTTAAAGTTAATGAATCAATCCTTAGAGAGGACATATTCTAAATCAGAAGCAATTTTCTTACTACCAATAATTTTCTTTATTAATTTACCTTTAGAATATATTCCTATTGTTGGAAAAACATAAACACTATCTTTTTCAGGAGTTCCAGTTAAAATGGCATCAACTATACCAAAATAAAAATCAGATGAATATTGTTTAGCCATTTTTTTATAAAAAGGATAAATTTCTTCACAACTCTTGCATCCTTGAAATGTATAAAATACAACTGTTTTTTCTTGAGAATAAAATTCTTTTATGTTTTTATTCTTCCGACTAACATGGGTTACGGGAGAATTCAAGGTATCTTGAACAGAGATATTTTGTGAAACTTCTTTTCTTGGGTCTTTTGCACAACCGCATAAACCTAATAATATCAACCCAAGAGTTAGAGCCTTATCAATATTTTTCATTAAAAATAAAAGAAAAAGAAATATTTAAAGCTTTTGTTTGTAACTACTAAGAAATAATAAAAAATAAAAAAAATAAAATTTTACCAACCAAAGTTTATATCACTAACCTCATAAAATAGCGACCTATCATAGCAAGGTGTACAAGGATCTACCCAAAAACTTACAGGACAACAATATCTTAGGAAACTTGTGGATAATCCTGCTTGGCATCTTTGCATATAACAATCACTTGAACCTCCACCACCACCTGTTGCTTTTTGTATCCCTATTAAAAGAGATTCTTTAGAGATTTTTGATTTAGCCAATTCTTGATTGTATATTACAGTCAATTGTTCTGCAGTCATTGTTCCAAGATTCTTTTTAGAAAAAGTTTTTTCTAAAACACTACTTGCAATAAGATATTCTCTTAGATTACTCCAATCTGTTTCTGACCAAAGGTTATAGTCAATATATCCTGTAGTTCCAGATAAGATCTTTATTACATTTTGTACCTTTTCTTGGTTTGCATTAACAACGGCAATGCTGTTTTCAGGTACAATCGCAGCACTAGGTGTCACAATTGGCGTTGCTGGTGCCGGTTTTAATGTATCATCCCTCACATTAAATATTGCTTGTCCAGTTAATCCTGAATTAAATATTAGTAATCCAAGAACCAAACCCAACATCAAGAAAATAAAACCATAAAGCCAAATTTTTCTTTCCTCTTTTTGTTTTTCCATTTTTAACCTCCTTTGTTATATTTAGATATAAGATAACTTAATATTACTAAAAGATAAAAGTCTCCCACTTTATAAAATTTATGCCCCCAACGGACTTATACAGGACATCGAATGATAGAGAATAATTTCAAGTATACGGAGTACATTCACAAACAATAATATAATTATTGTTATTATCTTGGTTTACAGATAAAACCTTGCAATCATAATTTTTATTATATTGCATAAAGAATTCATAATTACAGGCAGAAATTTCTGCTTGATTAGGAAACTCTTGTTTTAAAATATTATATTGTTCTATGGTTCTTGTTGCAACAATAGAAACTGGTTTAATTTCAGGTTTTTGTTGTTCTAAACAAAGAGATGGATTACTTACTTCTGTTCCATTTGAACACCAGTAATGTGTTCCAGAATTAGAATGTGCAATAAGAAAGATTATAAAAAT
>JAGVWO010000013.1 GCA_018304245.1 Candidatus Pacearchaeota archaeon | reverse complement strand
AATTTTTCTTACCCGTTTGTAAGAGAATTGGAGAAATTGATCCGAAAGGCAAATTAGAAAGACTTATTGAAAATGGTTCGATTATCTGTTCTAATGAAAAATGGAAAGAATATAAAAATTCTAAAACACAAACAGAATTATTTTCAGGGGTAGATTTTAGAATAGTTCAGAAAACAAATAAAGATTCTATAAAAACAAATTTTTCTTTGGGAATGGTTAAAGAAAAACCTTCAAAAAAGAAAAAGGATAAACCCGGACAATTAAGATTAAAGTTTAATTGAAATCTAATCGAAAAACCTAACCTTTTTAAGTGCAGATTATTTTTAAGTATTAATCAGCCGCGATGGCCCAATGGTAAGGCGCAGGTTTGCTAAACCTGTTTCCTCACGGATATCTGGGTTCGATTCCCAGTCGCGGCGTGTTGCGGAATCGAACATGTTCCGCTCAAAAATCTTGATGGATTTTTGGCGTCCCGAAAATGTCTTATTTTCGTGGAGATTCCCAGTCGCGGCGTCCATATCAAAAATTCAAAAGAGTTTTTGACGTCAGCGAAAGGTTTAAAATACTAGTTTTAATCTAATTATCATGCCAAAAACAAAAATCGAAGACAAAAAGGAAGTAGAAGGATCTGAAATTAAAGTAGAAACTAAAGAAAAAGCAGAACCTAATTTACTTGTTCCTTTAGAAGATTACATTAAAGTTTCAATCCATACAGGTACAAGGGCAATAACCCCTGGGATGAAAGAATATGTTTATAGAAGAAAAGCAGATGGGATTGCAATTCTAAATACAAATAAAATAGATGAAAAAATAAAAGCAGCTGCAAAATTTATGGAAAATTATGAAGCAAAAGATATAATTCTTATTTGTAGGAGAGATATTGCATGGTCTGCAGCAGAATCCTTTGGAAAAGCAACTGGAATTAGAATTTTCTTAAAATACCCTCCAGGAATAATTACAAATCCAAGATTAGAAACCTTTTTCGAACCAAAATTAATAATCACATGTGATCCATATCTTGATAGAAATGTCTTGAATGATGCAATAAAAATTCATGTTCCAGTTATTGCACTAGCCGGCACAAATAATCATGTAAAAAATATCGATTTGGTTGTTCCATGTAACAATAAAATGGGAAAAAGTGTTGGATTAATATTATATTTATTAGCTAAACTCTATAATGAAGCAAAGGGAGCATCATATCCATTAGATAAAGATGCATTTTATTCTATTGAAGAAGGTAGGGGAGAATTTAGAGGGAAGAGAGAAGATAGAAGACCAAAAAATTTAGAAATAATGAGCCAGAGAAAATCTAAGGAAGCAAGAGTAGAAGAAAAAGCAGAAGACCAGAAAAACATTAAAGCACTTGTTGAAAAATTAAAAGAAAAGAAGAAAAAACAAGCAGAAGAAGAAACTAAAAAAATCGTAGAAGTTTCTGGTGAAACAAAAGAAGAAACTGTGGAAAAAAAAGAAGAGACCCCCACGGAATCTGCATAAAATTGAGTAAGTCTTAAATATTCATTTCTATTTTAATTTTAAACTAAGATTACTATGCCTCGGTAGCTCAGTTGGTAGAGCATTCGCTTCGTATGTATGGGCTGATGCCCCTCACATGTCACCCAAAGAACATCGAAAGAGCGAAGGGTCATGGGTTCAATCCCCATTCGAGGCTTGTCATAAATAAAAAATGGTAAAAATAATCGTTCATGTTGTAGCAAATTCTGCTAAATCTGAGGTAATAATGATTAGTGATAATGAATTTAAGGTAAAAGTAGACAAAGTTCCAGAAAAAGGGAAGGCAAATAAAAGGCTTATTGAAATTTTATCCGATTATTTTAATATTTCTAAGAAAGATATAGAAATTTTACACGGCCAGACAAGTAGTAAAAAATTAGTTGAAATTAAAAATGTATAAATTTAACTAGCCCTTATCTACCTTGATGTAATCAGAGATATTTGCAGATTTTTCTTCAAGAAGTTTTCCGGATTTTGCATCGATAGATAAGGATGTAATCTTTAAACTAGTTAACATACAAGTTAGACTCCAGATGGTTTTTTTATCTTTTTTGTGAAGAACAACAATTACCTTATTTAAGTCATCAAGATATTTTATTTTTTCTTTTATACTCTTTTGAAGTTCCTTAAATTCAATTGAGACTTCTTTTGGATCTATTTCATTTTCTTTTTTAGTTATTTTAGCATCCTTATTGTATAACTCTCCAAGTTTTTGTTGTAGGCAATCTGTTTGATCTAAAATGAAACTCATTATTTTGTTTTCGCTAGTTATAAAAAAATCAACTTGTCTCATTTCTATTTCAAAATTCTTGTTAACAATGAAAAATGCAGAAGATAAAAATGAATCCGGATATTGTTTGTTAAATTGTTTGTATTCTTTAGATGATTCAATTTCTTTTAATAATTGTTTGAATGACATTTTGATTTTTGCCTAAGGACCAAGCATTTTATTATTTATCTCAGTTAAAGTTTGTTCTATAAATTCATCAATTTTTACACCGAATTTTGGTTTTGATTGTCCCCTAATTCTTACGGCCAAGGTATTATTTTGTTCTTCTTTATCTCCTATGACTATGATGTAAGGTATTTTTTGAAGTTCCGCATTCCTTATCTTATTATTTATCGTTTCTGAATCAAAATCAAAATCTGCTCGAATTCCTTTCTCTTTAAGTTGTTCATATATCTTTTGAGCAAATTCTATATTTCTATCAGTGAAACTTAAGATTCTTACTTGTATTGGAGAAAGCCAAACAGGCAAATGTCCATTTGTGTGTTCCAGTAAGATACCGATAAATCTTTCTAAACTACCATAAATTGCATTATGGATCATAACAGGTCTTTTCTCTTCATTCTCTCTATCTGTATATGTCATCTCAAATCTTTCTGGCATAGAAAAATCAAGTTGTATTGTTCCGCATTGCCATGTTCGCCCTAATGAATCCCTTAAGTGAAAATCAATCTTTGGACCATAAAATGCCCCATCCCCTTCATTAATTTTAAATTTCACTTTTCTCTTTTCAAGAACTTTCTTTAATGTTTTTTCAGCCAAATCCCACATTTTATCATCCCCAATTCTTTTTTCAGGTCTAGTTGATAGTTCGATAGCATAATCAAAATTAAATTTTTTATAAAACAAATCAACCAGTTCTAATAAATTAAAAACTTCGTCTTCCATTTGTTTTTCAGTGCAATAAATATGTGCATCATCTTGTGTAAATTGAATAACTCTAAATAATCCTGCCAAAACCCCGGATAATTCGCATCGATGAACAACCCCCAGTTCTCCGACTCTTAATGGCAATCCCTTATATGATTTTGGAGAATTCTTAAAAACTAGTATTCCACCAGGACAGCTCATTGGTTTCACTAAAAAAATTCTTTTTTCATAATCCGTAAGAAAATTATTTTCCTTATATTTATCCCAATGTCCAGAAATTTTCCATAATTTTGAATCCATTATTTGGGGAGTTTTTACCTCCTGATAATTATTTTTCCGATGCATTTCTCTCCAAAATTCTGCTAATTCATTGTATATAATTAAACCATTATTATGCCAAAAGACCATGCCTGGAGCAACTTCATTAAAACTAAATAAATCTAGTTTCTGTCCAAGTATTCTATGATCATTTTCTTTTAATTTGGCAGTATCAAGGCGAGATTTGGATATGCTTCTTAGTAGGTTTTTAACATCTTCAGCTGTTAATGGTTTTTCTTCTTTTTTTGTAATAGGAAAATTAATTTCTGGTTTTT
Source organism: Candidatus Pacearchaeota archaeon (assembly GCA_018304245.1). GTDB lineage: Archaea > Nanobdellota > Nanobdellia > Pacearchaeales > UBA284 > UBA284. The sequence continues at coordinate 17,672 of JAGVWO010000013.1, read as the reverse complement.
TTCCTTCATTATTGATTTCCCTAGATAATTCAGATAACGGGTGCCCCTTACATTTCAATTCAAATTCCTTATAATAACCAAATGGGGCTCGATATACTTTGTACTCTTCTTTGTCTTTCTTTAATGTTTTTTCTGCTTCCTTAAGGACTTCGATGGCTATATCTGGTGAGGATAAATTAGATGAAAGATGAGCATAGGGATATAATACAATATTTTTTGTTTTGACTTGGGTTGCAATATCTTTTGCATTTTCTACTAATCTTTTTGCAATTTCAATACCATCTGATGATTCCACAGCAGTAAAAACAACGAGACATTCGTCTATTTTTCTTTCTTTGTCTTCATCTTTTTCTAATTCTGCAGATTTAAGCGCTTTTTTTAAGGGCTTAAATTTAATATAGTCACAATGCAAGGCCAAAATTTTCATATTAATTTTAATGGGTTGAGATTTATAAAGGTTAACAAGAATGGATGAATGTTCTGTTGAATCAGAATAAACTTTAAATATGGGGAAGCTATTTAAGAGTATGGCTAAAAGAAGATTATCTTTTTTATTTGTTCTCGCAGGTATTTTATTAATCTTTTTTACATCATTTACTCAAGCATCTATTTTAATTCAAAACCCTAAAGAAACATATAATTTTGGGAACATTATTCATTTCGAATCAAAAATAGAACAGCCAGAACAATTTGGAGGATTCTTTAGAGTTCAATTATACTGTGATAATGATCCGAATAAAACAGAATTACTCTATTACTCTCCAATATATTTAGAAGCAAATCAGGAAAAAAAGATAACTTTTGATTATTCTGCTACTAAACATGGGCTTTGTCATTTTTATGCAAAAATTGAAAAGGGAAATGAAATAATCGAATCACAGAAAACTCTTGATTTTAAAATTAGTAATAAAATATTTTTAATTTTAAATAAAAATAAAGAACAATTTAAACCAGGAGAGGAAATTAAGATACAAGGGACCGCAATTAAAGAAAATGGAGAATTGGTTGATGGAACTCTTGCTTTTGATTTTGACAAGCATTATGCGGTAAGCGTTAAGGATGGAAAATTTGTTTTCCCACTAACATTAGCAAAAGAAATAGAATCATATAATCATGAACTTGCGATTTATGCTTCTGATTCAAACGGAAATAACGGAGAGGATAAATTAATTTTTTATGTCATCCCAGTTCCAACAAAGATTTCAATTAATCCGAATAATAATTCTTTTCTTCCAAGTGAAACTGCAATAATTTATTCTACATTATATGATCAAGCAGACGATTATCTTAATGGAACACTTACTGTGGCAATCTATTATAATCGAAAATTAATGAGTGTATCAGATACAGGTTCTGGAAATTTTAGTTTGTTTAAATTTGATTGGAATTCTCTTCCAGGAAATTATGAAATACAAGCCCAAGGATATGGGTTAGAACAAAAAATAAATATTCATCTTTTAGAACAAAAGATATTGATTGGAAATATAACTAATGGAACCCTGAGAATTTGGAATAAAGGGAATATTGAATATAACGACAAGGTTTTAATTTTATTTGATATGGTTAATCAAAATAAAACATACAATTCTTCTGTTAATGTAGATTTGAACGTGGGGAAATATTCTGATTATGTTCTAGAAGCGCCACAAGGAGAATATTCTTTAGAATTGATTTATCCAGGGAATTCTGAAAGTATAAGAGAGAGTTTAGGAAAACAATTATTGACTGGAAGTGTTGTTGCAAGTATAAATTTAGAAGAAAGAAAAGACAATATAAATTTTGCAAATTATTCTGCAATTTTCTTGATTTTAATAATTTTAATTATCTTGTTAATTATGGGTATTAGGACAAAAAATAAAAGACAGAATATGGATAAATATTATGTTTCTCCAAGACAAAATCCAAGACCTAAAAGTTCCATTCAACAAACTCAATCAAACTCTAAACCAAGAGTATTTGAACCAAAACCAACTACAAATTCTTTGAAAAAATCTCCAGATAGACAACAAGAAATAGAAAAATTAAGAGAAGAAGCTAAACCATTCATTGAAAGGGCTTTGAGAAAATAAATTTACTTTTTTAGTTTAGATAGTAATTCGCAAGTCTTACAAATTTCTTGAGAAGCGGGAAATCCGCATTTTTTACATTTGTTGAATGTTTTCTTTTTATATTGTTCTTTTAACATTGGCATCATTTTTAGGAATGATGAAACAAGGGCATTTTTTATTTCTTTATGGTTTTGTTCATCTTCCATTTTTGCAAGCCAATTCCTTATTTCAACCCTGAACGTTTCTCCCCTCATTGGGCATGTTGCAACTTTTTTTGTTGGAATTGGGAGGTTTAATGCCTTGCAATAAGCAACAATTTCTTTTGTTGAACATAAATAAAATGGTTTTATTCTTTGAGAAAAGCCCTTATCTTTTTTTGAAGAGATACCAGAAACAGGTCCAAGTTTTCCAAGTAGTTCGGGATTTCCTTTTAATAAATTAAGCATGATTGATTCTGCTTCATCATCTAAAGAATGGGCTGTTGCAATTGCTTCGATATTTAATTCTAGGGCTTTTTTATTCATAAGCCATCTTTTCAGAATACTACAAACATAACAATTAGTTATTCCCAATTTCCGTATTTTTTTAGCAATTTCTTCAAGACCAAATCTAAATTCTTTTTTGAATGATAATAAAATTAATTCGATATCATTTTCTTTGCAAAATTTTTGAACAACTGGAATCATGTCTTTTCGATAATTATTAGTTATTCCTTCTTCAATCATAATTGCAACAAGTTTTTTCCTTCTTTCTTTGCAAATATTATTTAAGAGATACAATAGTGCCATACTGTCTTTTCCACCAGAACATGCAACAGCTATTTTTTGATAAGGATTGATTAAATCGTATTTTGAGATAGCATAAAGAACTTTTTTTTCAAAATATCTTATGAATTGTTTTTTACTTAGTCGGTTACCACTAGAAAGCACAAAGTAAGGGATATGTTCATCTTTATCTTCTGAAATGTTTCTTTTCATAAATAAGGTTAAGAAGTGGTATTTTTAATGTTTACTAAGAAATTATGGCTTTTAAAGAAGAAAGAGCTTTTCCAATTTTTCCATGATATCTTCTTTGATTATAGATTTCTGCAATTTTTGAATCTCCATTTTTAATTCCAACAAGCATTGCCTCTGTGAAAGGATATTCCAGTGCTTCACTAATTGTTCGTATGACTGTTAATTTTTTGCTTGGTTCTCTACATCTTGAAAAACTTAAATTATTAAATTCTTCTTCTGGAAAGACAGAATAAAATGTTCTAACAAGCCGTATAAAATGGGTGTCTGAAGTAATAACTTCTCCAGATCGATATTGAGAATAATTCATTACTTTTCTTAATTCAACACCATTTTCAACAGTATTTCTAGCATATAGAATAACCTTGTTAAGATTCTCTAAATCTTTATAAATGTCTTTTAATCTATCATCATCTCTCCATGTTTCTCCTTTAAAATTTGAATCGTGTTTTGTAGAATCATTAAATCCATTTAGAACAAATAAATCAGCTCGTGAATCATGAAATCTTTGCAGGGCTTTTTCAATCCTCAAATGCGTTGTTGGGACATCCGCACTTACAACACAGACTAAATCTTTTTGTGACATTTTCAAGGAATATAAAAAATAAAAGACTCTTGATTTAAATTATAAATAAAAAAATTATTTTTCAAGAGTTCTTTCGTTTGGTATTGATTCGCATTTGCAAGTTTCTGAATTAAATCTTCCCTTATAGCAATCCCTTGGAGCACAGATGTTATCGTTGCTTGAATGACTTGAATGGCTTGAACTTGTTGAAACTGATTCGATTGGTTCAATTGGTTGCACATTTAATGCAGCAAATAATCCAAAAGCAGCATCTTTAAGTTCTTCGTTGTCTTGTTTTAACTTTAAAATTTGTGCTTCAAGATCTTGATTTTCTGAATCTTGGCTTTCTAAGTCATTCAAAAGTGCTTCGTTTTTTGCCATTGTTTCTGAAAATTGACTAAGTTTTGTTTGTATGTCTGAAACACTTATTCCAGATACAACAGATGCAGTAAGTAATTTGGTATTATCGCTTACTCCAACGGCAAAACCAATAGCCAATAAAACAATAGCAGCTATTGCAAATATTGCAAATCCTTTTGATTTTTTTTGAGTTTTCATTTTATATGTTTAATTTATTTATTATACCATTATCAGAAGAGCTAGCTATTTAAAGCTTTTGTTTTGTTACAACTCATCGGTGACAGCAAATTACTTAATTTTTTTGATGCTTATAATCTTTACTGGACAAATCTTTTCTGCCCCCATGTTCAATTCCAATTCCTTATCGGTTATTCTTGATTTTTTTATAGAAGCCTTTCCCTCTTTATCCATGAAGAAATTCTTACATACGGAAGCACAAGCACCACAACCAAGACAATTTTTCCTATCAATCGTAATGTTATAGTTTGACATAGATAGTTTAATTCCAAAAGATATTTAAATTTTGTTTAAACCATCTTTTATAGGAAGGTTAAGGGAAATGAAATTAAAAAATTTAGCTATGGCATTATTTCTTGGAGGGGCATTGCTTTATGCTCCATCAAAAAAAGAGACATCGGCAACATTTAACCCTTTAATGGAATTTGTGGTAGAACCAGTCTATTATGCTTCTGAAGAAAATTCAACAATCTCATTAGAGAAAATAAAATCTAATTCAGGAAAAAATTCCTATTTAGCTAAAACAGAAACGAATTTTTCCTTTATCTCTGGTTTTGATTTTAAATTCAATTCAGAATATTTTGATAATTTAAGAGAATCCGAAACAACCAGGTTTAGAACCAAATTATCTCAATCACTTGTAGCAAAAGATCGTTTTAATAAATTTTGGTACGCAGTTAATAATAGTGAAAATGAGAAATATAGAGCATATTTAATTAAGAATAAACCATCTTTCAATTTAGAAGAATTAGAATCTACTCTTGATACCCTAACAGAAATTTTTCTTAATCAAGATTTAGATCCTAGAACAATTATTCCGCAAAGCATAGGTGAAAGTATTGCTAATCAGTTAAAATACGGTTTGTTAGATGAAAAAGGACCTTTTCATATTAGGGAAAGTAATGCTAAAAGATATTTTTTCGCATTTAAAAAAAGAGTTACATTAGAAGAAAAACAGATTTTAGGGGATGATTATGATTCTACAAAGCTTATTGATCCCAAGTATAATTCTATTTTTTATGTTTCTTTAATGAGCGATATTTTGGGTTCTCCAAATGACGTCGAAAATTCACTAAGGAGATATAATGGGGGATCTAATTGGAAGAAAAATAATTATGATCAATTTATTAAGAAAATGATTAAACAAACCCATTTTTATGAAGCTTACTCCATGGTTTATCCAAAACAATGGGGTATGATCTATTTATCCACCATGTTACCTGAATTTAAATTTGATCGAAAAATTAAAATTAAGAACTCTTTTTGGAGTAATTTAGAACCATTAAAAAATCCAGAAGTTTTACATACGTTGGGGCAAATAAATTTTCTTGCTGCAAATGATTTGTTGATAGATGATAAGAAAGCAACTGAATTCAATAAAATTTATTCACGTGCAAAAAAATTGATTCAAGAATCAAATTAGATATCTTTTAACAAGGGTCTTATCAATTTATTCATTCAACATATTGGATTTTTACGACATCAGTTACAGAATCTTGTTCAGAAATTTTAATGATTCTAACACCCTGCGTATTTCTTCCCATTTCCCTTATATCGGTAATAGGAACTCGAATAACCATTCCTTTTGCTGTGGTAATTATTAAACCGTCATCTCTGGTGACAACTTGAATTCCAGAAACTTTTCCATTCCTATCTGAACAATTCATATTTGTTACACCCTTTCCACCACGGTGTGTTCGCCTATAGTCTTGAACAACGGTTCTTTTTCCGAATCCTCTTTCTGTTATGGTTAAAATTGTAAGGTCTTGTTGATTTTCTTTTTCTGCTTTTTCTAATAATGCTGAGTCAAAAACTTCAACTCCAATAACCTTGTCTTCTTTTTCAAGATTAATTACAGTTACACCGTAAGCATTATTCCCCATAACTCGGACTTCATTAACAGGGAATCTTATTGCCGTTCCCTCTTTTGTCGCAATTATTGCTTCTGATTTTTGATTAATTATTTTTGCTTTAACAACAAAATCATCATTAGGAAGACTAATTACTTTAATTCCAGATTGTCTAATTTTTGCAAAAGTTGTTAGATCAAGAGATTTGGCAACACCCTTTTCTGTTACTATAAATAATTGGTCTTTGAATTCTTTTAATGGGATGGTAGATTTTATCTTTTCATTTACGTTTAAAATATTAACAATTGGTTTTCCTTTTGCATATCTGTCTGCTTCTGGAATGTTATATGCCTTAATCAAATACATTCTTCCCCTCTCTGTAAGGAATAAAATATAGTCATGTGTTGAGCATACAAAAACAGATTGCATGAAATCTCCTGTTGTAAGGTCGCTTCCTGTGACTCCTTTTCCACCCCTGTGCTGTTCTTGGTATTTGGATAAGGGCATTCTCTTGATATATCCCTTAGAGGTCATCATCACAGCTACATCTTCTTTCTTAATTAAATCAATTTCATTAACCTGTGAAACTCTTTCAATGATTCTTGTTCTTCTATCATCTCCATATTTTCTTTTTAGTTCTTGTAAATCTTGTTTAATTATATCTAAGATTGCTTGCTCACTTGCAAGAAGTTCTTCTAATTCTTTTATTTTCTTTTTTACTTCTTCAAAATCTTTCTTTAATTTATCTTGTTCAAGAACTGTAAGTTTTTGCAATTTCATTTCAAGAATTGCTTGAGCTTGTTTCTGACTTAATTTGAATTTGGCCATTAATTGTTCTGTAGCTTCTGTTGTACCTTTTGCTTTTTTTATTAAAGCGATAATATCATCTAAATTTTTTAGGCAAATCATTAAGCCTTCCAAAATATGTTCGTGATCTTGGGCATTTTTTAAATCAAATTGTGTTCTTTTTCTTATAATTTCTTTCCTATATTTAACATAATTTTCTATGAATTGTTTTAAATTTAAAATTCTTGGTTGTCCATTGACTAATGCAAGCATTATTGCGTTAAATTTGCACTGTAGATTTGTTAAATGATATAATTTATTGATTATTAACTTAGTATTTGCTCCCCTCTTTAGAAATATCACTATCCTCATTTTATCTTTTGCAGATTCATCTCGAATATCTGAAATATCATCAAGTCTTTTTTCTTGAACAAGTGCAGCAATTTTCTTTATTAATTCTGCTTTGTTAACCTGGTAAGGAAGCTCAGTGATTATTATTTTTTCCCTATCTTTTTCTTCTTCTGTATTAATTTTCCCACGCATCATAAATCCACCTCTCCCGGTCATGTAAATATCTTTTAATCCATCTTTTTGTATCGCCCCATACGTTGGTAAATCTGGACCCAAAACAAATTCCATTAATTTTTCAATATCGATTTCTGGATTTTTAAGATAGGCGATTGTTGCATCACAAACCTCATTTAAATTGTGTGGTGGAATAGAAGTCATCATACCTACAGCAATTCCCTGACACCCATTTATTAGTAAATTTGGAACTTTTGCAGGTAATGTTTCTGGTTCTGTCAAGGAGTTATCAAAGTTTGGAAGCATTTTTACTGTCTTTTTATCAATATCTAACAACAATTCTTCGCTAAGTGAACTTAATTTTGCTTCAGTATATCTCATTGCAGCTGGCGGATCTCCATCAATACTTCCGAAGTTACCTTGTCCTGTTACTAAGGGGTATCTTAATGAAAATTCTTGAGCCATTCTAACCATTGCATCATAAACTGCAGTATCTCCATGTGGATGGAATTTACCAAGAACCTCTCCAACAATCCTTGCAGATTTTTTTGTTGATTTGTTTGAAGCTAAACCCATTTCATTCATTGCATGAAGAATTCTTCTTTGTACTGGTTTTAATCCATCTTCAACACTTGGCAGAGCTCTTGCAACAATGACAGACATTGCATAATTGATATAGGCTGATTGCATTTCATCTTCTATTTTTGCATCTAGAATTGTTTCATCTTTTGAAATATGATCTATAGTTACAGGAGAATTACCATTTTTGATCCCATCATGTTCTGATTTGTTATCTCCGATTTCTTTTTTATCTTTTTGTTTTTCTTTATCAGTCATTTTATTTTTTATATTAAATCCGCAATTTTACTATTTTTAATTTTTTCAAGATCTTTTCCTTGAATAAAAGCATAATCTTTCAAGGTTCCAAGATTAATCAGAACTTTTTCTTTTTGTATTAGTGTTTGATCAATAAAAATTTCAACTTCAATATCAAAGGGAAAAATTGCTCCAACTTGCCCTATTTTTTCAACTTCATCATATTCTGCCATCCGCATTAATTCTGCTTTTGTCAATTCTTTTAATTTTTTAAAATCTATTTTTTTATTTCCAGGCAGTAAGATAATTTTTTCAACATCATCTAAGATCATAACAAGTGTTTTAATAATTATTTCATCTGTTACATCTGGATTATTTAGGAATGTTCTAACTTCGGCAACATTGTGTGCTTCTGCATTTAAGATTATATGTTCTGCATCAATCCCAATTTCCTTTAATGTCATCAAAAAGTTTTCAACTTTTTGGGACCCCGAAAATCCCTGATTTTCAAGGGTGTCTAAATTTTTTTCAATAGTCATTTTATTTTAGATATCCAAATTTGCTTCTTTAGCATGTTCAATTATGAAATTTTTTCTTGGTTCTACTTCTTCACCCATCAATATGCTGAATAGTTGATCTGATTCAACTGCATCTTCCACACTTATCAATTTTAATTTCCTGGTCTTTTTATCCATTGTTGTATCCCATAATTGTTGTGGATTCATCTCTCCAAGACCCTTAAAACGTTGAACATCAGGATTTCCACCAAGTTTTTTTAAGAGTTTATCTAATTCTTCGTCACTATAAACATAATGATCTGTTTGTCCTTTTCTTATTTTGAAGAGTGGAGGCATTGCTAAGAAAACCCTTTTATGTTCAATTAATGCAGGCATAAATCTGAAAAAGAATGTTAATAAAAGGGTTGCGATATGTTGTCCATCAACATCTGCATCAGCCATGATTATAACTTTCCCGTATCTTAATTTTTCAAGTTCAAAACTATCTCCTATTCCAGTTCCAATCGCAGAGGTAAGTGTTGCGATTTCTTCATTTGAAAATATTTTATGCGGGTTTGCTTTTTCAACATTGAGGATTTTACCTTTTAATGGAAGAATAGCCTGGGTTTCTTTATCTCTTGCTTGTTTTGCAGAACCGCCAGCAGATTCTCCTTCTACAATGTATAGTTCTGTTAATTCTAATTTTTTACCTGAACAATCAGCTAATTTTCCAGGAAGTCCACCAGAGCTAAGAGAATTTTTTCTTCTTACTAATTCTTTTGCTTTTTTTGCAGCTAATCTTGCTTTGGCAGCATCAAGTACTTTTGTAATAATTGTTTTTGCTACACTTGGATTTTCTGCAAAATATTGGCTTAATGATTCTGTAACAATTGAATCAACATATCCTTTAATTTCGGAATTTCCAAGTTTTGTTTTTGTCTGACCTTCAAATTGTGGATCTTTTATTCTTAAGCTGATTATAGATGTTAATCCTTCCCTAACATCATCTCCTTCTATCTTGACATCTTTTGCAAGATTTGTTTTAATAGCATAATCATTGATAACTCTTGTTAATGCAGTTTTAAAACCAGTAATATGTGTTCCACCCTCTGTTGTATTTATTGTGTTTACAAAACCAAATATGTTTTCGTAATATGAATCATTATATTGTATTGAAATTTCAACAACAGTAGCATCTTCTTTTTTCTTAAAATAGATTGGCTTATGTAGGGCGTGTTTCATTCTATTAAGCCATTTTACGAATTCTACCAACCCCCCCTCGAATTTGAAATTTTCTTTTTTATCATCAATTTCACTGGCAAGAGTAATATCCACACCAGGATTTAAGAAAGCTAATTCTCTGATTTTATTTTCTAATGTATCAAAATCATATTTTAATACAGAAAAAATTTCACGATCTGGTTGGAATGTTATACTTGTTCCAGTATCTCCTGTATATGTGCCAACAACTTTTACAGGGCTCGCGGCTTTTCCACGAATATATTTTTGTTCGTGTATTTTTCCATCTCTCCTTACCTTCACAGCCATTAATTCAGAACAAGCATTAACAACAGAGATACCTACACCATGTAACCCCCCACTAATTAAGTATGCTTTATGTTCAAATTTTCCACCAGCATGAAGCATAGTAAGTACAATTTCCAGGGCACTTTTTTTATATTGTGGGTGAATATCTACAGGAATCCCCCTCCCATTATCTTCTACAGTAACTGAATTATCTTTATTCAAAGTAACATTAATTTTTGTACAATGGCCTGCTAAGGCTTCATCAATAGAATTATCAAGAATTTCATAAACAAGATGGTGTAATCCATCTTTTCCAGTAGAACCAATATACATTGCCGGACGTTTTCGAACTCCTTCTAATCCGCCAAGAACTTTAATTGCATTTGCATCATATGTGGCACTACCATCCCCCTCTTCTTTTTTATCTTTTTCTTCATTAGTCATTTTGATTTTTCCTAATTATTTTTCTATTTTCCGTCGTTAAACAACATCCTACCGACGGTGATTATATAAAGAAACAGGTATTTAAAAAGCTTTCTACGATTTTATCGTCGATAGCCTAAGAAAAGCTTTATTTTTTCTTTTTTAAAATAGATTATTATTGATGCAGTAATTACAACAATTCCAAGAGCAAACCAATACCAGCAGGTTCTTAAAAATGAATAGCAGAACCCAAATAAACAACACCCACCTTCGCCAGAGCATTTATTGTTTAAACATTTATTCCAACCATCACAACCACAATCCACGCAACAATTTTTTTTATTTTCAGCATATTCACATTTTTTATCCCCACATCTTGCAATTGCTTTGTAACAATCTATTGGACAATTAATATAATTTTCTCCTTGTTCTTCTTCACAAAAATTATCTCCGCAAACAATCGGTGGACAATCACTTGGGCAGCTTTCTTCTGTTTCGTCAAGATCACAAACAGCATTTCCACAAGCTATTTGACAATCTAGCGGGCATGTTAAATAGTTTTCACCAAAGTCACAAAGAGTATCATTGTTACATTGCCCTGAACAATCTATTGGGCAGTTTAAAAGGGTCTCTGTTTCTTCACAAAGACCATTTCCACAGATAGTTGGTGGGCAATCACTTGGGCATGTTATATTCGTTTCACCAAAATCACAAATTAAATTTCCACAGAGACAATCTGTTGGACAGGTTAAAAATGATTCATTTAATAGTGGTTCACAAATTAAATTTCCACAACCACAATCAATTGGACAAGTAAATAGTGTTTCATTCCACTCTGGTTGACAAATAAAATCTCCACAATGACAATCAAATGGACAGGTTATGTATGTTTCACTCATCGAGAAATTACAAAATCCATCTCCACAAGTTATTGGACAGTCCGATACGCAACTTGTAGAATTTTCACCACATTCCACATTACAAATTAAATCTCCACATAATAAACAATCTAGGGCACATGTAAGGCAGTTTTCATTTGAACCACAGAAAAAATCACCACAAAATCCGTTTAGTTGAGTGTCTGGTGCTTGATTATTTCCGCTACCATTTAAGGTAACATTTACCGTAGCATTATGTATATCATCTTTTATAATAGTTATAACTACAAGATCGCCCTCTTGCCAGAATGGGTTTTTAAAATTATTAGCATCTTGCATATACCAATTAGTTTGTTTAGATAAACCAGTAATTCCAACAGTATCTGGTAAAAATATTGGGTTTTTTAAAGAGCCATTAGGATAATAAAGCCAGAATTGGACAGAAGAACCATCGGCAACAGTTCCATCAATAGAATTTCCGACATATCCGTTAATTCCATGTTGGGTGGATTGTGCATTTGCAAAGAATAAATTAGATGCAAAAATACAAATTATACCAATAAATAGAATAATTAAAATAATAGTTGCTTTTTTAAAATTCATCTTTTTCCTCTTTTCATAGATTTATAATTTCAGTCTTTTAAATATTTTTTGTATAATATTTCTCTTATTTTTTAGTGTATTTGTAATAACTAGTTCAAAAATTTCCTTAGAAAAAAGATCATTTGATATTAATGAAAAAATTTCTGGAAATTACAATATTTTCTTACAAGATGGGGAACTCATCCCAGCAGAGACAATAATAAAGGTTTCTTTTGACGATAAAATAAAAGAGATGACCTTAAGGGAATTTATTCAACAAAATAATTTAAATATTGAAGAAATTGAAGGTAATTTCTATCTATCTGGCACAAATCTTTCAGGAGAAGGGAAGGGTTATGGTTTTTTAGGGAAAAAAATACTTTATCCAGATGTTTATTTTCAATTAAGAATTCTGGAAAATAGTCAAAATCAAACAATTAACCAGACAAATCAAACGCAATTAAATGAAACAGAATTTAATATAACTCCAAATGAGACAATAATTAATGAAACATTTTCCAACGAGACACAATTTAATCAAACAATTGAAACAAACGAGACCTCGAAATTTCCAAAATATAACCAAACAGAAGGAGAAATAATAGGGGTTGAAGAGAATGACACAGAAGGAAATATTGGAGAAATACCTGGAGAGCCAATTGTAGATGAACCCATAGAAGAGATACCCGTAGAACAACTAATTGAAGAACCAATTGAAGAGCTCACAGAACAACCCCTTGAAGAATCTGAAAAAACAACAGAACCAACAACAGAGCCAGAACCAACACCTGAAACAGAGGTTGCTGAAATAGCGTCTCCATTTTCAGAGAGGACGACTATTGAAACAATTAAAGACACTAACGATGAAACAAAAGTAGAACTATCTACTATGTATTTAAGAGATTATTCAAAATATAAAAGTATTCTTTTATATGATGATTCTTTTGGAAGAATTGTTAATGGAAAATGTTCTGCAAAAGAAACATTCATGATTTATCTATTGCAGGGAGAAGAAGCTTCATTGATTCCTGGAAGTATCCATACAGACACAAGAGAACTTGATGGGGGGATAATCCAACAAGGGTGTTCAGAAACATGTAGTATCTACACTACAGATTATTCTGAGACAGAATATGGGTTTGGAAAAGACTATATCCTAAATCAGGGTTCTTCACTTTCTTTAAACATAGATATTCTCGCGCTTTCATCGAACACAACCGGAGAAAAAGAACTATCTGTAGAATTGATTTACGGGGATGAAATACTATCATTAGATGCAACCAAAATTTTAATCAGTGAGATAAATGAAACAAATATAACCTTGAATGAAACAAATCAAACAGAAATAAATTCTTATTTGATTAAAGATGATCCGGAATATACTTTAATCATAGATTCTATAGAAATGGACAATGAAATACAAAATCTTATTATTGTTTTCCATCATGATTATTCAAAAAAATTAAATGTTTATTTTTTAGATCCAGAAAATAATTCTTTTGATTATGAATTTAACGAAACCAAATTAAAAGAGGGGGAGACAGCGGAATTAATAGTTAGAGGGTATAATTTGGAAGATTATTTTGAAATAAAACTTGGAGATGAATCTGAAATCATTGGTTTTGGTAAAATTCCCGAATATGATTTTAATTTAGAAATAAAAGATTCAGATAATAAAACAATAGATGCAATAATTGCATTTTATGATTTAGAAGAAAACAAGAAAGAATTTGAATCATCTGAGAAAATTGGAAAAGTTAAAAGAGGGCAACATAAGATTATTGTCAAGCCAGAAAATTTAAATATCAATTCCATTGTTTTTGAAGATATCACCCTCGATAAAAATATAGATAAATTCATAAAAATAGATTATCCAAATTTAGATGATTATTCTGATTTTGTTCAGATTTATGCAATTGACCCAAGTGAATTTAATTTTACAGAAGCGACAGTTACAGGAACAGCTATCGGAGATATTTTATTAAAATGTAAAGATTGGAATTTTACAGAACAAAAATGTTTTGGCGAATGGGTAAAAATTCAAGATTTAATTCCTAGAGAAGAATATTCAATAATTTTAACACCAGAAGACCCGGCATTTGCGCAAATGCAGATTACAGCTTGTGTAGCAGAAGATAATTCTGCATCAGCAGGATTGTGGGGGAGCATATGTGATAACTCTTACCCTGGAACAGCATTATTTAACGATGATTCAACCTATGAAACACACACAACAACAAAAGCAGCAACTGTTCAACAATGGGCTGGATTAAGAATTAATTCAACAAATGCAAGTGTTACAGATTGTGTTGCAATTACGAATGTTATGTTTTGCCATAAATGGTGGACAAGTAATACAGCAATCCAAAATTGCGATATTTCTGTAGATTCAAATGGTGGTGGGAGTTATATCTTAATTAATTCAACATGTCCGACTGCGTCTGAACCAACAAGTATTTTTTGTGCGAATGTAACTTCTTCAGAATCTTGGGCATGTAATAATTTCTTTGGAACAAGTGCAACAGGAGCATTAGCAAAATCAGAAGTACAACATGCTCAACCTTCAGGTCAACCAGCAACATATGAGATTACTTGGGATGTATTTTATTTTAATGTAACATATAATGCTTTTACAAATACTGCACCACAAATTACATTGAATGCTCCAGCAAACCTAACAACATTTAACAATACACAAAATATTAATTTAAATTTCACAGCAACAGATAATGCGAATGCGACATTAAACTGCTCAATCAGATTGGACAATATTTTAAATCAGACAAATTCATCTACAAAAAATAATACGCTTACAAATTTCTTAATAAATGGAATTACATATGGGGATCATAACTGGACTGTAAATTGTTCTGATGGAACTTTGACAAATGTTTCACAAACAAGGTACGTTTGGATAAATGATACACAGGCCCCAACAGTTACTTTAAATTCTCCAATCGTTACTTACAATAGTTCAAGTTTAAGTATAACCTTTAATTGTTCTGCAACAGACAATATTGATCTAGCAAATATTTCATTATGGTTAAATTCAACAGGAACATGGGCCATAAATGTTACAAATTCAACGACAGGAACTTCAAATAGCACAATAAACACTAGGACATTTGCAAATGGGATATACAAATGGTCTTGTTCTGCAAATGATAGTTATAGAAATCAAAATACAAGCTTTGTTGAAAATAGAACATTCATTGTAGATATAATTGCTCCAACGATTCAATATGTTGCTTCATCTACAGAAAATAATAATAGCAATTTAACAAGAAATTATATCCGAGTAAATGTCACTTCTGCAGATTCTGGGATTGGATTAAAAAACATTTCAATTTATCTATATAATTCAACAAGTTTAATTAATTGGACAAATTCTACAACAAGCCCATATTTTGTCAATTTTACAAATCTAATGGACGGAATTTATTATTTCAATGCAACAAGTTATGATAATTTGAATAATTTTAATTTAACGCAAACCTATAACACAACCATTGATACAAACCCACCAGTTGTAATTTTGATTTATCCAATAAATCAAACCGAATTTTTTGAATCAAATGTTACCTTTATATATAATGTTACAGATACAAACAAGATTGTCAATTGTTCTTTAATATTGAATAATGTAGTTAATCAAACAAACACAATAATTGCAAAAAACATAAATCAATCTTTTTATGTTGAGGGATTAATTTCTGGAAATTATACTTGGAATGTAAATTGTTCTGATGGATCTAATGTTGGACAAAATGGGAAGAGGGAATTTGATATTGATTTGAATTCTACATCCTTGAACAATATTTCTGTTTTAAATGCAAGCGGAGAACCAATAAATTCAACATTAACGATTTATGATAGTGAAAATAATTTGGAGTATAATTCAACAAAAAAGATACATTTAGGTAAAATAAAAAAAGGTGTGCACACAGTCTTTGTTAAACCCATTAATTTGAAAATTAAAGAAGTGATCTTAAATGAGTTCAATACAACCAATATAACAATACTGAATACCTTTATTAAACTCGATGACAATCCAGACAATGTTACAATTTATGATACATTATTTCTTCTAAAAGGGGAAGAAGAACAATTATCTAATATTTATGCAATTGATCCCTCTGAAATAAATTTTACTACTGGAAAAATAATTTTAAATGCAACTGCGAATACATTATATAAATGTAAAAATTGGAGTTTTGAATTAAGGGCCTGTCTTGGAAGATGGATACCAATTCAATCATTGACTATCGGAGAACCATATAACATTACAATTACCCCTGATGACCCTGGCTTTGCAGAAGGAAACGTTACACAAACAGCAATTACAAATTATAGTGTTATTTCTACAAAGAGATACAATGTTTCTATTGTTACAGATGAAAATTCTGGAAAATATGGGATGCCCGCCCAATGTATTTCTAAATCATACAGCAATTCCACAACATTAAATGGTGATATTGATTGTATTGCAATTGGTTCTTATGCATCAACAACAGGATATTATCTTGGTTATGATCGGAGTTCCCCAAATACGACAAATGATGAAACCGGTCCATATAGGGTAAAAATTACAAGCAATATTAGAAGCGACAAAAAACAGATATGGTATGGGTATGGGGATTATCTTGTCGGAAGAACAACATTCATAAATTATGCTGGAACTGCGAATTCTGGATTCATTACATATTCTTACAGTAATGATACAAATACTGCTTCAGGTGTCGATTCTCATGATTTAAAATATGCATACGGAATTTTATCCACATCTGCTTCTGATACGGCTGTTTCTACGACTACAACAAGCTATAATACATATGACACAAATACAAGTGCATATCAGTGGGCTGCATGGTATTCCAATATCTCAACAGGTTTACTTTATGGTCAAGTTGTTATGAAAAGAATGCAAACATTAACTGGTTCTCCAACATACACCCATGTAACTTATGATACGGAGGCAACAGGGAGTGACATGGCAGCATATACAAATGAATATAGGAATACCGCAACATCTTATACAAATTTTGATATTGTTTCTGGAATTTATTATTTTGGAGCAGGAACAACATATACCCCTGTTCAAAATGTTTACCAGTTATTTACAAATCCAGCAAGAATTTCTTGTGTAAGTAATTGTTCCGGTGCAGGATTTACAGAATTAGAATTTATTTATACAATTAATTCTTCAAATCAATCAAGAACAACATTTAATATTACTGGGAATTCTTCTTGGGGGAATACGAATGAAACAATTTACTTTTCTGTTAATAATATTTCAAATCTAACATATGTTTTTGTAAATTCTTCAAATTATAATGGAGATTCTACTACTTGGTCTGTTTTAATGAATAGAACACAACTCCAGAGAAATACGGGTAATAATGCAATTTTTGCAGCAAGTATGGGTAAAACAGAAATTGCATACTTCAAATTAGAAATAGATACAGAAGCACCAAGATGGTCAAACAATGCAACAACACCAACGAGCCCAGCAACCTATAACTCAACTAAAAACTATCAATTTAATGTAACTTGGACAGATAATAC
>JAGVWO010000011.1 GCA_018304245.1 Candidatus Pacearchaeota archaeon | reverse complement strand
GAAATTTGCTATCTTGACATATATCAGACACCGGTAAAAGGAACAGCAATAGCTATATTTAATGATGAAAAACACAGACGTAGTTTAGATCTTTTATTAAATGCTCATGCAAATGCTCCATTTTATTTACTTGGAAATAAGGCTTTCACAACATACCATAGAGCTATGCAAGGGAAAAAAGCAACTAGTCTTTTCAATAGGGAACATTTTCCAGAAGAATTAGAAACAATAGTTAAAAGAATAGAAAATGGAGTAGAACCTAATGAAATATTAACATTATCTTGGACTTCTGATAAAAATTATGACCCAATTAGAAGTAAATTTTCAATAGTTGAAACAACAAAACAAAAAGAAAAACCAAAAGAAACCCTTAGGAGATTGTTTACTGTTTATCCTGTTTTAGCAATCCCAAAAGAAAATCCTGCAAATACCGGATTAGCAAAAAATAAAGATCTTAATGAGATGTATCTTTATGATATTTCTGAAGAAACTTTAAGAAATGGGTATGAAAATGGTGTTTTTGAAGAAAAAGAAGGAAATGGCCCACAAGTAATTATAAGCAGAAAAAAAGATGGATTACTGCACCTTTATTCTGGAAGAGCATTTAAGCTAGATGAATCTTTAAGACTTGCAAAATTCAAAAATGATGGAGATAGTTCAAAAGAATCCTTATCAAGATTAAAAAATATTCAAGAAAAATATTTTGCTTTAGTAAAAAAATATGAAAAAGAAGTTGGGAAAAGTAAACAATTAACAGAAGAAAAACAAGAAATAGAAAATGCTAATTTAGAACTATTTACAAGATATAAGGAAACACAAAAATTATATGAATCTGTAAAAGATGGAACAATGGATTTAGATTTAGCTGAAGAAAGAATGGAAAAGATTTTTGGAAGATGGAATCGTCCAGAAATTGTCGACCTTGGTAATGGGCTTATTATTGCCCACAACCTTAATGCAGAAGAATCAGATGTTTTTATACAACCAAGTAAAACCTTGGAAGAAATCAGCAAAAAAACAGATGATGGTGATAGAATAGCCACTACTTAAGATTTTATTATATAATATAGATAAAATTCTCTTTACGTTTACTTCTATAAAAACAAAATAGCGAGCCTGTTAAAAATTAAAATCAATAGTAGGCTCTGCTCTTTACCAAAACAAGAACTGCTGCTATTAAACCAAAGATTGGACCTACAATCATCCCCCATGGTGGGAAAATAAATGTAATCAAACTGAGTAATAATACCCAAATTGCGACTGGTCTTGGTTTATGATAAAGCCATTTCAATGATAACAGTAAAATCAAACCAATTACAATATTTGCTATTGCATACCATGTTTGACTTACGAAAGCACTTGAAAGATACCAAAAGATTGCATATATTATTCCAACAACAATGCTCAAAATAGCTGCTGTAAGAATAAGAATTCTTGCAGAATCAAGGACATGACTCTCTATGATTGTATCTCTTCTTCCAAGTTTCTGACTAACTGGCCTTACTTTTGCTCTAGATTTAACTCGTTTTGGCAACCTCTTTTTATTTCTTTTTGCCATAATAATATATCCTTTTCGGATTTAAAAAGGTTACTGAGAAAGATTAAAAATAGATTTAATGTTTAAAAGATTCACTAATTATTTCTTAATCCACTTCTTTAAAGTGTCTTTAGTTTCACCAAAACCATTACAAATAACTGTTGCCATTTGATCTCCATCTTCTCCTGTTCCACTACATATAAAACATTTTCTTATTCCAGTTGATTGCTGTGTTATTTTATCCTTACAAATAGGACAAGGAATAGAATGTCTATTGTTTATAGCATCTTTAGCAAGATATATTTCTCCACGACCATTACATTTAGGACATTGTCCCATTCTACCTTGATAACCCACCCCCTTACAATAGGGACATTGCATCTGTTTTATTCCGGCTTCAATATATTCACCAACAATAACTTCTTTTTTTCCATGACATATATCACAAGTGTCTTCCATTTTCCCCTTGCATTTCCAACAAACTGCAGGTCCCAAATAAATATCTTTTGTAATTCTTTCATTCTCCTTTCTCTCTCTCAATTCTCGATCTATTCTTTCTTCTGCAATTCTTCTTTGTTGTCTTTGTTCTTTCTGGTATTCTTGATAGCCAATATATCCCCCAACAGATGCTAATGCTAAGAATGCAGTTAATCCAATTATGCACCCAACTTTTTTACCTTTAGAGATCTTCTTTTTCTTTAGTTTTTGCATAGTCTCCTGAACAGGCCTTATATCAAGAACATTTAATCGCTCATAACTCCCTGGTTCATGGGGCTCTGGTTCATATGTTACATTATCTGGATTAAGAATTGGTTGACTAGATTCATTCTTTCCAATAAAATCTATTTTTGAAACATATTCTTCACCAAGTATTCCTTCTATAGTTAAAAGAATTACATCTTGATTAATTTCCCGATACTCTTTTGTTTTAGTAATTAAATTATAAACTTGATTTGGTGTTAAATCCCGAGTAGAATAAAAAGTAATCTCTTCCTTCAAATGTTTAATTGTTTCTCTACTAGTTACCTTACTTGATAAATCTCGACTCATAAAAACCCTAAGAAATAATTATTTTTATTCTTTTCTATTGGTGAACTACTAGCGGCCTATTAGAAATACAATTCATCAAAGCCCATTTTTAATTGTTTTTTTTAATTTTTCTATCAATTCCAATATCTGACATTTATTATTGATTAGGTAACTTGGATCTATCTTTTTCCCATCATATGCACAATTATTTCTCTTTATTCTTAAATCATTCATAAATAGAATTTCTGATTCTTTAAATTCTTCATAATTTATCAGATAGTCAATTAAATCCTTATGAGCATATTCACCAGTTGTTTTTAATCCATCCAGCAATAATAATGCACTCGCCAATTCCTTAAGTATTTCGTAATAATTTTCAGATGCATTTGTTGAAAATTTTTCATGGTCAATTGAAGAGACAAATTCTTCTCTTTCTTTAATTAATTGTAAAATAGATTTAACTTTTTCTTTATCGGGTGTTATTTTAATTATCATACTAAAACACCTGGAGATATCCTTTTAATATCACCCCATTTAATATATTGTTCTTTAATTCATTTGGAATCTCTTTCAAGGATTCCTTAAAAAATAAATGAATCTTTTTATCCAGTTTATCCTCAAATTTAGTAATATCCACTTTTCTTTCTTTTCCTAAAATAAATAAATCTATATCTGAATCTTCTATTGATTCTCCTTTTACAAAACTCCCATAAAGAACAATTGATTCAGGAGATAATTTATCCCACAAATAATCAATTAAACCAATATCATTTAATTCAAAAAGAATACTTAATTTTTTATAAAGTATAAAATTTGGGTTATCCCTTATTGCTGTATAAAATGGTATCTTTCTTTTAATTTGTTTTTTGATTAATCCTTCTCTTTCAAAATCCTTTTCAGTAGGTGAATCTAAAAACAATTTCAACAAATTATACCTGTTATATTTATTTAACATCTGTTATAATATTATAACACTTGTTTATAAATCTTTCTAAAGATCAATAAAATTAAAAAATCTTAGAATTATTGAACAAAAACTAAATTCGAAAGGTATCGGAAAACCAGTTTTCTGATTATTTCACAACTTGAATTCTCTTTGTATCGCCGGTTTCATCTTGTTTTAAGAAATAAACCCCTGCTGGGTTTTTTGATTTGACGCTTGAAGATGTTGTTCCATTGATATCTTTTCTTATTTCACCAAGCTTCTGCCCAGTGAGATTATATATTGAATATTTTCCTGCTTTGTCTACTTTAACTTTATTCAAACTATTTGTTGGATTTGGAAATGCTTTAAATTTTTCTTTTGTAAAAGCTCCATCTAATCCTGCTGTTGCACTAAATGGACCATAGAATGTTTTCAATCCTGAAAAATCAACTTCTGCTAATTTATAATAATTAATTCCTTTTGCACAGGTATCATCATAATACCAATGTTTTGGTTGATTTGAATTTCCATCTCCTGGTTGTGTTGCAATTAAATCATAATTTAAACTATCATTATTCTGTCCCCTTAATATCTCCCATAAATAACTATCAAGTGAACTTTGTGTTTCCCATTCTAATTTTATTCCATTTTTAGAAGGCATTGCTCCGAAATATGACATCTCGACGCCATTTGGTGTTTGACCATCAAAAATAATACTATCTTTCATTGTTGCACACCCATTGACAAGAGTATCTAACTTAAATCCAACCATGTTTGAATAAGTTATGCCACTTTTCTTCCGGTATACCTCGACAAAAACAGAATCATTTGGTGTCCATGTTGAATCTTGTTTTTCTAAATTAATATAAATCTGAGGATATATCATTGAGGTATCAACCGTTGTACTATCCACTCCGATAAATTGATTTAAATAATTAACAAAATTAATTTTCTGTCCTGGATTTTTCTTAAGCCATGCTCTTGCTCTTAATGTATCTGTAAAACCCGTTGAATTGTCTTTAACTTTCCATGTCCCAACTGCTTGTGCCTTAACATTTTTACTTGTATCATCAAGGAAAACTGTTGGTAAAATAAGATCGCTTGAATTATAAATTCTACGAGTATGGGTTTCATAGGTTTTTCCTCCAACTGTTTTTGTGAATGATGCCCTAATTGTATCTCCTAGACTTGGTGGTGGAATCCAATCGCCCGCTACTGCCCAATATCCTGGCAAGTCACTATCATTAACAGTATAGCTTTGAGTTCCAGAAGAACCATTATTTACTGTTACAGCAACTTGAGTATTGTGAGAACTAGTATCATTATAACACCTATAGATAAATCCGTCAATACCTTTTGCGGTTTTTGGTGTAAACATTAACGCGGTAGCACCTAAGAATAGTCCTACTAAAAATCCGAATAGTTTTCCCTTTGCCATGTTTTATCAAGTTAAATTTTATTTATAAACCTTTTGATTTTACTACTTTGGAGTGAAATATTCTTATAAACACAGATAAATATTTAAAGAATAATTAAATGATTTAATCATGGAAACAGATAATCTTTCAAATGTGGCAGATATTGTTCTTCAGACAGAAGAATACGAACCAACAATGGTTTATTCTGAATCTTATGGTGGAGAACACTAATCACTTCAGTAAAATATAATATGCTAACTGCAGTTATAGAATTAACAGAAAGTTGTAATCTTGGATGTACTTTTTGTTTAAGACCTTCATTTAAACAAGTTTTTATGTCTTCGAAAATTCTTGAAAAAACAATCAAAACTCTTTTAGAATACCGGACTGAAAGAATTGACTTTATTTGGCATGGGGGAGAACCATTAATTCTGGGTTTACCCTTTTTTAAAAAAATAATTAAATTTCAAAAGAGATACAATCCTAAAAAAATAAAAATAATTAACAATGTTCAAACAAATGCCACTTTACTCTCTAAAGAATTTCAACTTTTTTTCAAATTAAATAGTTTTAATGTGGGAACAAGTATTCAAGGTCCACAAGAAATACATGATTTAACCAGGATAGATTTGATGGGAAATGGGACATATAATGGGGTTATAAAAAACATAAAAGATATGGAATTGAAACCCTCTGCAATAACTGTATTAACTACAGAGATTTTAGGAAAAGAAATGGAAACATACAACACGTTAAAAAAATATTCTCGTGGTGCGCGAATTTCTGAATATTTTCCTGGTGGCAAAAATCCAAACAAAAAGAAGGTAAAAGATCCAACTATGCCCACCCCAAAAGAATATGGTAAATCTATGATTAAATTTTATAATATCTGGAAAAAAGATAAAAACCCCTTAGAATTAAGACCCATAACAGAAATAATTAAATCATTTATTCGAAAAAAATCAGAAGGTTGCATATATTCACAACAAGCCTGTAATTTTGGTGTGATTGGAATAACAGAAAATGGAGATTTTTATACTTGTCTTAGGGCGAAAGGAAATCCAAAATTTTTTTTGGGAAATATTCAAAAAATAAATCCTTTAAAAAAAATTTTAATTTTAGGAAAAAGAGATTATAATAAAAGGATAAACTCTTTAAAAAAACAAGGATGCAATAAATGCGAATTTTTTAATTACTGTAATGGGGGTTGTCCCCAAGAATCCTTGAAAATATTTGGAGATTATTCTCATAAAACCTATTATTGTGAAGGCAGAAAAATGCTTTTTAAAGAAATAAAAAAAGATTTGGAGAGATTAAAAAATGGAATTTAAAGATTATAAAAATAAAATTAACTGTACGCCCTTTTACCAGACAGAACAAAGTGAAATTTTCATAACAGAAAAAGGAACAGTATGTAAATATTATTTTAATATAAAAGATAAAACGAATGAAATTTATTTCAATCACTTTTTTAATAAAGAATGTTTATTAAAAACACCAGAAATATATCTAATTGGCGATAATTTTATAGAGATGGAATTTCTAAAAAAAGAAGAACCCTTTAATATAGAAAAAACTATTGAAGAAATTTCCAAATTATATAAAAAAACATGGAACAAGATATTATCTATTAAACCCATAGATTTGTCAAAAGAAAAATTATCTTATAGGTTAAATTACTTAAAAGAAGAAATTAAAAAAAGAAATATTGACCCAAAAATTTTGTGCGAATCTAAAAAATTTATAAATAAACAATACATTTTTTCGGATAAAAATTGCGTTATCCATGGAGATTTAAAATCTGCCCATATAATTTTTACAAACAGTGGAATTAAATTTATTGACCTTGCTTTAGCTGGGATTTCTAATCCATGGTATGATTTGTCTTTTCTATGTATGGAAGAACAGAAAGATAAGAAAAAGATATTCAAAGAAACAAGAGACCTATCTTATTCTCATTTTGGACATGAATTAGGATTAAATAAAAACAAAATTT
>JAGVWO010000012.1 GCA_018304245.1 Candidatus Pacearchaeota archaeon | reverse complement strand
GTAATTTTATCGTTGGTAAATTATCCATTTTGATCATTGATTATTTGTTTTGAAAGATATACTAAATATAATTTATTGCTTCTTTTATCTCTTGATTTGAAACAGAACAACCCTTATATTTTGCCGCATACAATAATGCTTTTATTGAATCTCTTTTATTTGCTGGCAATGGAATGAGGCCTTTAGAATAAGCAAAAAACATTAATTCGCAAGACCTTATTATCTTTATGTCTTTAAAAAAATCATAATTCTCTTTTACAGAGTCTACTTTTGTGTGGAGTTTTAATCCCAATAATTTTCTTAAATTTTCTGGGGATTCACAAAGCATCCTTGTTGTTCTTTCATCTATAACAATTGCTTTTTTATTTGATGTAAGCATTTTATAAATTGCCAAACAGCTAGCCTCTCCCCCATGGATTATACTTATCCATTCTCCTTTTGCCTTAAAAGTATGGTTTGCAATATCCAAAACCCTTTCAGTTTCCTTTTTTAAATTTTTTTCAAATCTTGTAAATACTGTATCATTTACCAATCCCTTTATTTGTAATGCCTCTAGCATAAATCTCGGTATATCTAATGAACGAGTTATTGTTTCTTTTTCTACATCTTTACTGAAAATAAAATCTCCATTAAATTTTTCATGCAATTCCTTCAATGAATAGGTTAAATCATTCATTGCAAAAGTAATTATTGAACTTGAGTCAAATATAAGATATTTATTTTCTGGCATTTTTTCTTCCATTTTATTCGAACAATTCCCTTGTATTATTTATTCTTTCTTTTATTGGTTTTGTTATACTTAAATCCACATCGGAAATTCCTGTTTTTCCAACATACTCAGATAATTCCCAAAGACTTATACCTAAAAGATTGGCCGTTTCCTCTCTAGAAATTCCGTGTTCATATAATCTGGACGCTTTATTTATCTTAGCTTCCCTAAATATATCTTGAATGTATAATTTTAATTTTCCACTTAGATTATCTATTGAAGATGTAATATTTTTAATTGAACTTCTAAATTTGCTAAAGTTTTTCTGTTTTAAAAAAATTGCTCCTGATTCAAGATTTTTTGTAACACCCGACATAAATGTAATAAATTGTTTTTCTTCATAATAATCTAACCTTCCAATAATCTTGCTTAGGGAATAAACAATTACTGCAATAGAAACAGAATCAGTATCTTTGGAAATCGATGCACCATGTATTGTTCTATTAGATAGCTCTCTTAATAATGCCAAATCTTTTGATTTTATTGCTTTCAAAGTCTGGTATATAATGTCTAAAAAATTTTTTAATTCGACCCCATTATCTAATATCACCATAAATTATCTTATTAAATGGTTTATTTAAATTTTCCCACCTCTTTAAAAAAGTATTTAAAATCGTCTTTTTTAATGGTTGTATGGATATAAAAAAGAAAGGAAACATGGAACAAATTAAGAAAGAAGATCTTGGTATAAATGTAAAAAAAGAAGATGATTTCTCTGAATGGTATACCCAAATAATTCAAAAAGGAGATTTAGCAGACTATAGTCTCGTATCTGGATGCATTATCTTTAAACCTACAGCATATGCCCTTTGGGAAAATATCAAAAATTCTTGTGATGAAAGATTTAAAAAAATTGGGATAAAAAATGTGTATTTCCCCTTACTCATTCCAGAATCTTTGTTAAAAAAAGAATCAACCCACCTTAAGGGATTTTCACCAGAAGTTGCATGGGTAACTGAAGCAGGGAATACTAAATTATCTGAAAGATTAGCAATAAGACCAACCTCTGAAACAATTATGTATAATTCTTACTCTAAGTGGATTCGTTCTTGGAAAGATCTTCCCTTAAGATATAATCAATGGAATAATGTTGTACGGTGGGAATTCAACAACCCAGTCCCTTTCCTTAGAACTAGGGAATTTTTATGGAATGAGGGGCATACTGTTTTTGCAACAAAAACAGAAGCAGAAGCTGAAGGAAAAGAAATTATGGGGATTTATGATGATGTTTTAAGAAATTATTTAGCTCTTCCAAGTTTGATTGGAAAAAAATCTACTGGAGAGACGTTTGCAGGAGCAGAATATACCCTTAGTTGCGAACATTATCTTCCAAATGGAAAAGCAATTCAAGGACCGGATTTCCATCATGATGGACAAATCTTTGCAAAAGCATATGATATTAAATTCTTAAACAAGGAAGGAAAAGAAGAATATGCTTATCAAAATACTTTTGCAATATCTACTAGAAATTTAGGGATAATGTTGGCAATGCATAGTGATAATCGTGGTGTGGTTATTCCTCCAAAATTAGCACCAAATAAGGTTGTTGTAATTCCAATTTTATTTGATGATTCTAAACAAAAGGTTTTAAAAAAAGCAAGAGAAATTTATTCAAAAATAGAAAAATTTTCTCCAATCATCGACGATAGAGAAGATTATTCTGCTGGGTGGAAATATAATGAATGGGAGTTAAAAGGAATTCCAATTAGATTGGAAATAGGTCCAAAAGATATTGAAATCGACCAAGTTATCCTTGTAAGAAGAGATACTTTAGAAAAGAAAAAAATTAAAATTAAAGATATTTCAAAAGAAATTGAAATTATGCTTGAAGATATTCAAAAAAACTTGTATAAAAAAGCAGAAAAATTATTAAAGGGAAATATTGAAGAAGCCTCCAATTTTAATGAAGTCAAAAAAGCATTAGAGAATAAAAAACTTGTTTATATCCCTTGGTGTGAAGAAGAAAAATGTGCTAAAGGAATAAAAGAAAAAATTGAAGGAGTAAAACCATTGAATTCTCCGTTAAATCAAAAAGAAAACGAAATTTCTGGGAAAAAATGTGCTCTTTGTGGAAAACCTGCAAAAAAAAGATTCTATTTTGGTAAAAGCTATTAAAATTTAAGAGAACTAAAATGCAAGAAAAAGAAATAATTATTGGTATAGGGGCTGAAGCCATTCTAATAAAAGAAAAAAATTATCTAATTAAAAAAAGAATAAAAAAAGGGTACAGGAATGAAACCCTTGATTTAATGTTAAGGAAATTAAGGACAAGAAAGGAAGCAAAAATTCTTGAAAAAGTTTCAAAATTGGGGATGTGTCCAAAAATTTTGAAAATGAATGAAAATGAAAAAACCATAGAAATGGATTTTATCGACGGGAAAAAATTAAGTGATTATCTGGATACTTTCTCTAAGGAAAAATCTTTGAAAATTTGTGAAATTATTGGGCAAAATATAGCTAAATTACATAGTCTAAATATTATCCATGGAGATTTAACAACGAGTAATATGATTTTTGTTGAAAAAGAAAATAAGGTTTATTTTATTGATTTCGGATTGAGCGTTGAATCACAAAGAATTGAAGATCAAGCTGTCGATTTAAGGCTCCTTAAACAAGCCCTTGATTCTAGGCATTTTAAAAATTCTAAAGAATTCTTTAATGCAGTTCTATCAGGATATCAATCAAATAAAAATTATGCAAAAGTTCTTCTTCAATTACAAAAAGTTGAAAATCGTGGAAGATACAAACAAAAGCAATTAAGGGTTAAAAAACCAAACAATAAACTTTAAAAATGATCATTTCTCAAGTAAATTAGAGGATAAAAGAATAACATGGGAAGAGTAAAATCACTAGCAATAAAGAGAAGCACTAGAAAACTTGTAGAGTTATATCCAGACAAATTTACAGATGATTTCGACCATAATCAAGAACTATTATCAAAGATGATAGACACTGAAAAAAAGAGTATCAATAAAATTGCAGGATATATTTCAAGAATTGTCAAAAAAGAAGCCAAGAAAAACAAATAAGATCAATTCTATAAAATTTAGGCTCCTTGAACATTTAATTCAACAAACTATAAAAACTAATTTCTTTATTTTTTAATATGCAAATTATATCCGATTTACATATCCATTCAAAATATAGTAGGGCTACAAGCAAAGATCTTAATATAGAAAATCTAGAAAAATGGGCCAGAATAAAGGGTGTAAATTTACTGGGGACTGGAGATTTTACCCATCCAAAATGGTTCAAGGAATTAAAAGATTCTTTAATTGAAAAAGATGGAATTCTAAAAACTAAAACAGGTTTTAATTTCATTCCACAAACAGAAATCTCTTTAATGTATACTGATGGTAAGGGAAGACGGGTTCATTTAGTTGTTCTCGCTCCAAATTTGGAAGTTGTTCAACAAATTACAGATTATCTTGGGAAAAGGGGAAGATTGGACTATGATGGAAGGCCAATATTTAAAATTCCTTGTCCAGAATTTGCAGAAGATATGATGAAGATTTCAAAAGATATCGAAATTATTCCAGCACATGCCTGGACTCCTTGGTTTGGTGTTTTTGGGAGTGCTACGGGATTTAACTCTATTGAAGAAGCTTTTAAAGATCAAGCAAAAAACATTCATGCCTTTGAAACGGGAATGTCTAGTGATCCTTCAATGAATTGGAGACTCTCAAAACTAGATAAATACTCTATTGTCTCTTTTTCGGATTGTCATAGTTTTTGGCCTTGGAGAATTGGAAGAGAAGCAACTATATTTGATTTAAAAGATGTTAATTATAAAAATGTCCTTGATGCAATAAGGAATAATAAAATTTCATTTACTATTGAAACATCTCCAAACTATGGAAAATATCATTTTGATGGACACAGTGCATGCAACTTTTCATGCTCACCAGAAGAGACAAAGAAGAAATACAAGGGAATCTGTCCCGTATGCAAGAAACCCCTTGTGATTGGCGTTATGACTCGTGTAGAGGAGCTTGCGGATAAAGATCGACCAGAGGGATATAAAAGAAAAGATTCTAGATCATTTAAAACAATATTGCCCCTACATGAAATTCTTGCAAGTTCTCTTGGAGTCTCTATGAATACTAAGAAGGTTTGGGAAATTTATAACAACCTGATTTCAAAATTCAAAAATGAATATGAAATTCTCCTTAATTCAGATATAAAAGAAATTGCAAAATTAACTGATGAAAGGATTGCAAATTATATTTTAAGAAACAGAGAAGGTAAAATTCAAGTTAAACCTGGATACGACGGAGAATACGGTATTCCAATCTTCGAACAAGAAAAACAAGGAAAATTATTCTAAAAAATTATTAGTTGGAACAAACTTGAAAAGTTTTCGGCGTAAAAATTGCATTAAGATTATAAATATCAACAAATTATTCTTATTGCCCCTTTAGTTCAGCCCGGATAGAATGAGCGGTTGCGGTCCGTTTGACCGGGGTTCAAATCCCCGAAGGGGCGTATTATTTTTGTAAAACCATAATCTTTTAAATCATAGAATTTTCTTAAAATTGGCCGCATAACTCAGCGGTAGAGTGCGAGTCTCATAAGCTCGAAGCCCCGAGTTCAACTCTCGGTGCGGCCACTTTGCCCAGATGGGACAATGGTACTCCGCACGCCTGGAAAGCGTGTTTCCGCAAGGATTTCCAAGTTCGATTCTTGGTCTGGGCGTTAACTTTTTATTGGGAAATAGTTAGACCAAGAATCTTCGATTCGCTCAAAAATATCTGTTTTTGGCGCGCCAGAAATTTCAAAATTTCTGAGTCGCTTGGTCTGGGCGTTTTTATTTTTACATTAAATTTAAAAATATGAATTTCTAAATATTATTATAAAAGATGACAGAGAAAAAAATTAGAGCAAATTGGGATAAAAAAATTTCTTCAGATGGCTTTGTAATTATTCTTTCAACCATCAGTATTTTAGGGTTTATTGGAATTGTTAGTTCTGCGCTATTTAATATAGAGATTAGTGGGTATATTGAAGCACTTTGGATAATTATCCTTGGTTTTGGTTTGCTTATTAAAACGAGTTTTAGAAAAATAAAATCTATAAAAAAGGGATTAAGCACATATAATTTTCCACACCTTACAAATGCATTTATTGGGATTGTTGCAATTATTACTGGTATCCTTGGTTCTCCATTATTTAATATTATAAATCCAACATTTCATGCGATAAGGGGAATTTTAGCAATTATTGCAATTATAATAATCTTTGTTGAAACGTGGATAATAAAAAAAGAATTTAAACAAAGAACCAATACTAAAAAAGATTAGAAATTTATTTTTTCTGATTCAAAATTTCTTCAACTTGTTCTAAATTAATTATCTTGTCAGAATCGAGCATTAATCCTGGACAAGCAGTATTAATATATATTGAAATTTCTGGGAAATTTTCAAATTGATTTAAATCTAAATTATTTGCAATGAACATAAAAACATTTTTTTCTCGTTTCTTTTCTAAGATTTCTTTTAATTTTATTGCTTTGGCTTTGTTGTTATAAGAATGCCAATGTTTTTCGCTAAAACGAATTTCTTTTTTAATTGTTCTTGTCTCTCTTTTATTGCTTTTGTTTTTGACATATCAAATTTAGAAAATTCTCTTGTTATTGGGTTAAATTGAAATATGGGTTTGTTTATCTTAGTTGCTGTATGTAAAACATGAAATTCTCCTGAACTAAGAAAAAGGAAAGCATCTACTTTTTCTTGAATTTTTTCTGCTGCTAGGGCATTACATCCAAGAATATTGGGGTTATTATAAATAACTACTTTTTTGCCTTTCTTTTCGAGTTCTTTCTTTAAATTTGGTAAAAGATGTGAAAACTGTACCGTCGAGATTAAACCAATTTTAGAAGGAAGGGAAAGAAAATCTATAGAATTTAAAAAAATAGGAAACTTGCATTTAGACGAAACAAATATTGTTTTCATCGCTTGCGTATTTATGCAGACATATCTGCTGGTTTAATTGCAGATGCGCCGCCCCTGAATACTTCTACAAAAGATGGTGAAGCTACAATTATGTTCTCACCAAATCCTGCAACTGTCCCCTCTAATGCATCTACTGTTTTCTTTAATTTTGCAATTGCTCTTTTTAATTCAACAATGTCCTTTGTTTTCAAAGGTTTGATGTCGATAACAGCAATTGTGTACCCTTCTCTTAAAATCTCTAAGACTCCATTGATATCGTCAAAAGATTTTAATACAAAAGGTCTAAGAACAACTTTGCTTTTTCTAGGCGTTTCTCTGCCTACGTCAACTTCGATGTAGTCTGGGCTTTGCGTTGAAGTTTCTTCGCTGCCGAATAGTTTCTTTATAAATGACATTTTTAATCCCTTTTTTATTTAGTATGATTTATGATTATTTATAGACAAATATCTCTTTATTGGTTTATAAATTTTCTCGTGATTAGAGGAAATTTTAATGGTTTTTAAATGTTTTTAAAATCTCTTCTCTCTTCTCGATTAATTTGTTCTTAAGACCATCTTCTTGCTTTTCTATCGCATTAATTCTCATATTTATAAGATCTTTTTTTCTGGATAATTCTTTTTCAAGATCTTCTTTTTCTGATTTAATCATAATTGTACCAACTATTTTAAAAACTTCTTCTTTTGTTTTCAGTTTTTTTAATTCTTCTAAAGCGTTTGTTGTTTCAACTAATTCCATTTGAAACATTTGTTTTTGCATCAATAAATTTTGAAGACTCTGTTCAATTAATTGTAATTCTTCTATATTTACTCGAGAATTTGCCTCATTTTGTGATTTTTTTCTTTCCTTTTCCATTTTTTTAAAGAGAGTAAATTTGATTTATCTAAATTGCTTTTACTTTTTTTATTGTAGTCCTCGGTTTAAAAAATACCCTTGAACCACAATACTGACAAACTAATTTTCCCTTAGTTGTTTTTGCTGAAATTTGTTTGCCACAAAAAAAACATTTGTATGTTACCATTTTATTATATTTTTGCTGAATCTTTTTAAATATTTTTATTTAATTAGCTAAGTGATATGCCCCTAATGCAAAAGTCTTATTACATTTTGAGCATGTCCAAATTCCTTTTGAAAGTCTTTTTGCAGACATTTTTTTACAATGCGGACATTTTTGTTTTTTTCTTTGTTTTAATTCAATTTTAAGTCCTTTTAACTTAACTCTAGAACCATATCTTGGTCCATATCTGCCCATTGCTTTTACTTTTTTTGTTCTTGCCATTTTAAATTATGATTTTTTACTTATTATTAAATGGGGCTGCCCGGATTTGAACCGGGATCGCAAGGTCCCAAACCTCGAAGGCTAACCAGGTTACCCCACAGCCCCTTTAGGAATATAGGGCCCTGATGACTTATAAATATTAGGAATTTAATTATTTCTTTTTGACTTCTGCTTTTGCTGGTGTTGTTCCTGCTGCAGGTGCTGCTGTTGCCGCAGGCGCCGCTGCTTTTGCAGCTGCTTTTTCTTCTGCAACTTTTTCCATTTCCTTTACGAATGCATCTTGTACTTTCTTTACCTTATCGAATTCTTTTGCTAATTTTTCTAATTTTTCTTGAGAAGGTATTTCATTTTCAGAAGTAATTTCATTATCATATTTTCCATCTTTAATATCTTGGATTAATTCTTTTGGTTCTTTTCCTTCAACCATTAATCCCAAACTATGGCATGTTCCTAATGTAGATATTGTAGCTGCCTTAAGATCATTAACTAACATGTCTTTTTGTTTTATTTTTGCTACTTTAATTATTGTTTCTATTGGAGAATTTCCTATTTTCAATTTATTTGGACGACCGGATCCTAAACTTGTATTCATTTCTTTTTTAATCAATTCAGAAGTCGGTGGTGTCAATGTTTCAACCTTAATATTTTTTGTTTTTGTATCAATATCTAATATAATTGGAACCTTCATTCCCTTAAATTCTGCTGTTGCTTTATTTACATCTGCAATTAATTTTCCTAAATTCAAACCCAATGGGCCAATTTTCTGACTAAGTGTTGGACCTGGTTTCATTTCTCCACCCTCGACCAATAATTTTATTTGCATTTTATCTCCTTAATTTATATCTACTTCATCATTTATTGCCTGACCTGGAAGCCCTATTTCAAAAACGGCCCTTACTTGGCCTTTATTTCCGTGCGTAGAGGTAATTTTTCCCTTTAATTCTTTTCCTGCTGGACTTTTCCATGAAACTTCTTTTCCAATTAATTTCACAGCCTTATCTTTTTCTGTAATTCCGGTAACTTCTAAGATAAAGTGTCTTGGTCTTTGTGTTTGTTTTCCTCTTCGGAATGACGATACTGTGGCTTTCATGTTTTTATTTTTAAAATTTTTTCAAATTATTTAATTTATTTAAAGATTAATTTCAAATTCCCCTATGACTTTTTTCAAAATGTTGATCCATTTTGTGTTAATTTTCTTCTCGGAATTGTGGTTTGAAAGATATTCTTTAATCTCTTCTCTCTCTACTTCTTCTACTTTTCCATCAGAATGTATCTTTTTAATCTTTTCGGATGTGAAATCTGGAACAAAAAACACCAATTCCTTGAAAATAAAGAATTCTCCTTTCTTATCTCCGTAGGTCACATCTACTTTTTTCTTGGAAATCTCTGCCATTTCTTTTCTTTGAGAATATTCTAATAATGAAGACATTAAATCATGAACCTCTTTTCTTAAATCGCCAGTTTCTTGTTTTGTGAATTTTTTTGTCTTTATTTTCTTATTATATTCTGAAATTTTCATAATGGTTATTAAATTTCTCCTTGGGATCTTGCCTTTTGCTACCAATTCTTTATCTAATTTACCTATTAATTGTTGTTCAGAATGTGCTCCAAATATAATTTTCAAAAGATCGAAACTATTTTTATGATGTTGAATAATTTCATTCTCTGTTGTTCTCTTTTCGATCTGTTCCATTAATTGTTTTAATCTTTTTATATATTCAGAACATTCTGCTAAAAGCTCATCTATTTCTTTTCCAGAAATTGCTTTCATTTTTTCATGTTCATATTTTTTATAAATTTCTACAATTTTTTCAAGAGTAGCTACATATTTTAGCTCCAAAAGTTTTTCCTTTTTAACAAATATTTCTTTCATTAAAGCATATGTTTCTCTTGGTGTTGGTGGAGCCAAACCATAGAGCATTAAAACAGCCTGACTTGGTGTAATAACACCCCAATAAATATCGTCAATTAAAATTTCATTGAGTTTTCTTTTTACATTATCTGCAACCTTTTCTCCTAAACTCATAAACATCTCTATTGCCTCTGGACTTGGTTTAATCTTGCCCATTCTAAGTAATAATTTCCACGGCATGAATGCTCCTCGATCGTATAATGGAACACCGTCTCTAATAAATGTAAAGATTACTGGATGTGCATCCTTAACAGCTTCCCAAAATTCTGTGAGGATATAAACTTGAGGAGAAAGTTTATTCTTTACGCCGGCTTTTTCACTTGCTTCTAAGGCATATGTGTAAGCTATTGCTCTTAATTTTTCTTTTAATTCATATCTAGACATTCTTTTAACATCTGTATCATCTATGATGATTGCAATATCTATATCTGAAGTCTTTACTGTTGTTCCCCTAACAAAAGAACCTGCGACAACATAACTGACCACATATCTTTCAAATTTTTTTAACGTAAGCATTTTATGGATGCTTGCTGCACGTATTCCTCCGAGAATACCTTTATCATATAATGGGAATGACATAGATAATGCTTCCATTAATTGGTATTTTCCGTCGAATGCAACCTCCCATAAATCTGAAACTGTTTTTGTATGAATCCAAATTTTTGGTTTTGAATCTTTTATAAAGGCTATAGCTTCTGAAGTTATTTTTTGAATTTCTTTTGATTTTTCATCAGGTATTAAAATTAATGTGTGAACTATTTTTTCATCTTTTTCTTTTTGTATTTCCTCTTCTTCTTCAATTAATTCAGAAGCAACCGGTGGAACAATACCTATTGCTTGAATATAAGGATATTTTTTTAGAAGGCTTGTTTTAAGTTTTCCAAGAAGATCTTGAACCTTGCCAATCTCTTGTTTTACTTCTTCTGGAATATTTTTTAAGTTTTCTTCAAAATCTGTTTTATCGTCTTTTTCAGAAGATTTTTTGCTCTCATTTTCCATTATATAAAAAATTAAGAAACCTTTTTAAAGTTTTAGTATTTGCAGAGAATACGGGCCCATGGTCCAGTGGTTAAGACGTCTCCTTGACGTGGAGAAGGTCACAGGTTCGATCCCTGTTGGGCCCATTTAAAAATATTTAAAGAGCTGAAATTAAATAATAAAATAAGAAGCAATAAAAAATGTTCATAAAAAAAATATTCGAAGATAAAGTAGACAATTTGGTTCATTTACAATTTCAAAAATTTAGTAAAGGTAGTTTTAAAAATAAAGCAATAGTTAAGGCTTCAAATTCTAAGGGAAATTACAAAATTGCTACAAGTTATGAATATGCTAATGACCTTGTACGGATGGTTGCAGAAAAACTCGGAACTAATAAAACAAAAATTACTGGCGGGGTAATTACAACCTTTGATCTAACGGGAAAATTAAATTTTAAGGATAAAAAACAATTTATGGGTGTAAAACAATATGTCCTAGATAATGAAATGACTGGAAAAGAAATTTTAGATTTATTGAATAAATTTCCTTTTGCGTTTATGGCTCTTTCCTTTAAAATAGATGGTACCGAATTAAAAATAAAACCAAAAGCCCCTAAATCTGCTAAACCTAGTACCAAAGGGGATGCAAGACCAAATCCAGATTTTTGTAAGTTAAATACAACAGATAAAAATCTTGTAAAAAATATTCTTTTTGATATAAATTTAGATGAATTTAAAAAAGCTGAAATAAGTCATGAATTTTTAATTAAAGATCTTATTCTTCCTAAAGGTGAAAAGGATTCTTCTAAGATAAGGGAACTAACCCAAAGAAAAGGGGTTATTTTTAGGAAAACTAATGTGGACGAAAAAGAAACAATTAAAGAGAAAAATTTTGTGGCTTAATCGAAAACATAATCTTTATAAAGCTAGATTTTGATGAATATTTAGTTTACGGGTTTTATGAGGGTAGAATGAAAATCAGACATAGAGATAAATATCCGAAAAATAAGAAATTAGAATATGCCAAAATTACATATGCCCCGTTCGGGGAGTTTAGCTTACTGGCCCAGGAAAAGGGCAGCAAAGATACTGCCAAGCGCAAATTGGGATTATATTGAAAAAGTTTCAAAACAAAAAGGTCTTCTAGGATTTATTGCATATAAGGCCGGAATGGCAAGAGTTCTAGCAAAAGATTCTACAAATGACTCCTTAACAAAAGGAAAACAAATTATCATCCCAGTAACAATTATTGAATGTCCAACAATAAAAATCTGTTCTGTTAGATTTTATAAAAATAATAGTGTTGCTTTTGAATTTTTAAATAAAAATTTGGACAAGGATTTAAAAAGAAAAATAAAATTACCAAAAAAACAAACATTGTCCTTGGAAGAAGCTGAAAAAAGATCTAATGAATTTGATAATATTCGTGTTCTTGTTTATACTTTAACTAAAAAAATTAATCTTAAAAAAAGTCCAGATTTACTTGAAATGGGTATTGGTGGAACACTGAAGGATAAATTAGATTTTGTAAAAAATAATTTAGATAAAGAATTTAGTATTGATACTGTATTTACAAAAAATCAATTAATAGATATCAAAGCATTAACAAGAGGTCTTGGAACTCAAGGTCCTGTAAAAAGATTTGGTATTGGATTAAGATCTCATAAGGCTGAAAAAGGTCAAAGACGTCCTGGAAATCTTGGATCATGGACTCCTTGTAGGGTTTCATTTAGGGTTGCGCAAATGGGTCAACTTGGTTTCTTTACAAGAAATAAGTATAATAATAAAATCATAGATATTTTGAGCAAGGAAAAAATTCCATTTGCTATAGAAAATTATGGAAAAATTGACGGATCATTTTTAGTTATAAAGGGATCTATACAAGGGACCCCAAAAAGGCAATTAGTTTTGTCTGCACCAGTAAGAGAGAGAAAAAGACGACAAAAAGAAACATACGAAATAATTAAATTGATGAAATAAAAAAACAAAAATGAAAGGACAAATTTTGGGTGTTGATGGGAAAAAAATGAAAGAGATGGAACTTCCAGCAATATTTGAAACACCATTAAGAGAAGATATTATTTTGAAAGTATTCAATACTATAAAAGATTACCAAGCATATGGCTCCTATATCTTGGCAGGTAAAGATATTTCTGCAAGTAGTAAACAAAGACACACCAGACATAAATGGAAAACACTTTATGGATATGGTATCTCTAGGGTTCCTAGAAAATCTTTAGGAAGACGAGGGGATAGGTTCAGTTGGATTGCTGCATTTATTCCGGGAGTAAGAAAAGGTAGACAAGCACATCCACCAAAACCAACAAAAAACAAAGGAATTATCAATAAAAAAGAACAAAGAATTGCATTGAACTCTGCAATTGCCTCCACTGCTTCACCAAAAGTTCTTTTAGAAAAATACTCCTTAAAATTAGAAAATTTACCAATAATTTTTGTTTCTGAAATTTTATCAAAAAAACCAAAAGAATTCGAAAATATTTTAAAAACCTTATTAAATTTTAGTGAACTTTCAACAAGAAAAGTTAGAGCCGGCAAGGGAAAAT
This sequence comes from Candidatus Pacearchaeota archaeon, assembly GCA_018304245.1. Classification (GTDB taxonomy): domain Archaea; phylum Nanobdellota; class Nanobdellia; order Pacearchaeales; family UBA284; genus UBA284. The sequence continues at coordinate 11,552 of JAGVWO010000012.1, read as the reverse complement.
TAAGAAATAGAAAATATAAGGTATCTAAGAAAATTTTACTTATTGTTTCAAAAGATGAAATGAAACAGGCTCTAAGATTAAAAAACACCGGAGTGGATATTTCAAATACTCAACAACTAAGCGTTTTAAATCTTGCAACAGGTGGAAAACCTGGAAGAATTGCAATATATACTGAAAAAGCAATTCAAGAACTAGCAAATAGAAAATAAAATGATATTAATAAAACCAATAACAACTGAAAAAGCAATTAGGGAAATTGAATTAGAAAATAAAATATACTTTGTTGTAGAGAAAAAAATTAAAAAAGCAGATATCAAAAAAGAAATTGAAGAACAATTTAACGTCAAAGTAGAGAAGGTAAATACTCAAATAAAAAATAACCAAAAGGTTGCTGTAGTTAAATTAAAAAAAGAATTTAAGGCATCTGACATTGCAGCAAAATTGGGAATAATGTAAAAATAAAATGGGAAAAACAATTATTCAACAAGCAAGGGGCCGTGGAGGTCCAAGATATAGAACTAATAAGAAGGCATTTAGATATACTATTAAATATCCTCAAATAGACTTTGAAGGTCAAGGCCTTGTTAAGGATTTAATGAACGTTGCATGTTACTCTTGCCCTATTGCAAAAGTAAAGACAGAAAAAGGAATCTTTTATAATGTTGCTACAAACGGATTATGTGTTGGACAAAATATAGAAGTCGGAAAAAATGCTCAAATTAAAACAGGAAATATCCTCCCATTAGCACAAATGCCCATAGGGACATTAATATGTAATATTGAAAGCTTTCAAGGAAGTAATGGAAAATTTGTAAGAACAGGTGGAATATGTGCAAGAATAGTAAAAAAAGAAGAAAATAAAATTTATGTTGAAATGCCTTCAAAAAAAGAAAAAATTTTCCCAGGAAATATCCGGGCAACCGTGGGTATTATTGCGGCTGGTGGAAGAAAAGAAAAACCAATATTAAAAGCGGGAAAAATGGTTCATATCAAAAATGCAAGAGGTGGAAAGGTTTACCCAAGAACAAGTGCAGTCAAATTTAATGCTGTCGATCATCCGTTCGGATCTGGAAGAGGTAAAAGAATTAAATCAAAGATTCCAAAGAGAAATGTCCCACCAGGAGCAAAGGTTGGTTTATTAAGACCAAGGAGAACAGGTAGAGGTTAAAATGGTAGTAGGAAAAGAATTTACATATCAAGGAAAAAAATTAGAAGAACTTAAGCAATTAAGTTTATCTGAGTTTGCTAATTTACTTCCATCAAGAGAAAGAAGAACAATACTTAGAAGTGGAACCCTTATTGAAAAATTCTTAAAAAGATGTAATAAAAAATCAGACAAGGAAAAAAATATCAGAACACACAACAGAGATATAATCATCGTTCCAAAACTAGTTGGGTTGACAATTAGCATTCATAATGGAAAAGAATTTACCCAAATTATTGTCACTGAAGAAATGATCGGGCATAGACTTGGAGAATTTACACAAACAAGATCAAGAGTCCAACACGGGGCACCAGGTATCGGAGCTACAAGGGGTTCTGCATTCCTATCGGTTAAATAAAAATAAATAAAATGGTAAAAGAAAAAATAAATAAAACAGAGAAAATCGCAAAGGTGAACGCGCCCCAAATAAACGTCTCTAAAAAATATGCTATTGCTATTTGTAAATTTATTAAAAATAAAAACCCAGAAAAAATGATTGAAAAATTAAAATTGGTTCAAGAAAAGAAAAAAGCGGTACCTATGCATGCTGAAGTCCCACATAAACACAATATGCCAAAAGGACAGGTTGCAGGTAGATACCCTGTTAAGGCCTCAGGAATATTCATAAAATTACTTAAAAGTTTAATTGCAAATGCATCAAACCTTGGATTAAATGAAAAAGAACTTATTATAAACATAGCTATGGCAAATAAAGCTCCAAGTCAATTTAGGGGCACAAGAATGGCTTATGGGAGAAAAAAATTCAAAAGATGTCATGTTTATCTTGAAGCCAAACAAATGAAAGAAAAGAAAATTATTGGAGAAAAAATAAAATGATTAAAAAAGAATTTATCAATGTGAAAAAACAAGAATTTCAATTAAAAGAGTATATAATGAATAAATTAGGAAAGGGAAGGATAACTGATTTAAAAATAGAGAGAACCCCAATTGGAGAAAAAATTATTTTAATGACAGCGCATCCGGGAATGGTTATTGGCAGAAACGGAGAAGTTATTCAAGAACTTTCAAAAGATTTAAATAAAATATTCAAATTTGAAAATCCACAAATAGAAATTTCGGAAATAAAAAATCCAGAATTTAATGCACAATATATTGCGGATTCTATTGCGATGTCTTTAGAAAGATTCGGTCCAATGGGTTTTAAAATTGTTGCTTACAGGGAATTAGAAAGATTATCAAAGAGCGGTGCACTTGGAGCAGAAATAAAGATGGGTGGGAGATTGCCTAGTGAAAGGGCAAAATCTTGGAGATTTGGGTTTGGGTTTTTGATAAAAACTGGAGATTCTCGATCGATTTGTGATGAAGGTAAGGCAGTTGCTTTTACAAAACCTGGGGCAGTTGGAATCAAAGTCACTGTTATTCCGAAAGGAACTAAAATCCCAGACAGAATAGAGATTAATAAAGATTTGATTGATATTCAATTAAAAAAATTAAGTGAAGAAATAGAATCAGAAGATAAAGAAAAGAAAAATAAATCTAAGAAAAAAGCAAAATGGCAATAATTAGAAAAAAAGAAATAAAAAATCTGAATTCAAAAGAATTAGAAAGTAAGATAAAAGATTTAAGATTAGAAATACTTAAAACAAACTCACAAAAAGCAACACAAAGTGCAACAGGAACAAAAAGAGTAAAAGAAATAAAGAAAACAATTGCACGAATGAAAACACAAATAAATATTAAAAACACAAACAAAAGTAAATAACCATGAATATATGCCCAAAATGTGGTCTACCGATTGATGCATGTATATGCAACGAACTTTCAAAAAATAGCCAAAAAGTCAGAATAGATCGGATAAAAAGAAAATTCGGAAAAATCGTGACAGTCATTTCAGGGATAACAGATAACAATAAAGACATCGCAAAAAAACTCAAGGAAGAACTTGCTTGCGGTGGAACAGTAAAAAATAACATAATCGAATTACAAGGAGATCATTTAAAAAAAGCAAAAGAAGTCCTTGTAAAAAACGGATTTAATCTGGAAAATATTGAAGGAGATTAAAAATGAAAAAACAAAACACAAAAGAAATAAAAAACGAAACAAAAGATTGTAATGATGGGAAATGCCCAATTCATGGAAGCATCAGTGTTCGAGGAAAATATTTCACTGGAAAAGTAAGTAAGGTCTTTGCAAAAAGAATAGTTATTGATTTTGAAAGAGTTGTCAGAAATGAAAAATACGAAAGATTTTCCAAATTAAAAACAAGAATTCATGCTTATCTACCTGAATGTATGAACGATCAAATTAAAGTAGGTGATTTAGTCAAAGTTGGAGAAACAAGAAGAATGAGTAAAATTATACATTTCGTACTATTAGAAAAAATACAAAATAAAAATACAAAATGAAAGCAGTCAACGCAAGAATAACACATGGTTTGAATATTGGAAGCATACTTAATGCAGCAGACAATAGCGGAGCAAAGAAAGTAAAGATTGTTTCAATAAAACGTGGAAAGGGTAGAAAGGGAAGACAATTGTCTTGTGGACTTGCAGATTTAGTCAAAGTTAGTGTAAGAAAAGGATTAAGAGAAATGAAAGGACAAATTTTTTGGGCAGTTATAGTCAGACAAACTAAAGATTACCGAAGATTAACTGGTGAAAGATACTCTTTTGAGGATAACGCCGTTGCTCTTTTAAAAGATGAGGATGGAAATCCAAAAGGAACTCAAGTAAAGGGAGTAATTGCCAGAGAAGCTGCAGATAGGTGGCCTTTCGTTGCAAAAATAGCAGCAGTCATAGTTTAAATAAATAAAATATAAAAAAATGAAAGCAAAATTTTCAAGTTCGTGGAATGGAAGCACTCAAAAGAGAAAGCAAAGAAAGTTTAGAATAAATGCTCCATTACATATAAAGAAAAAGCTAATTTCATCTAACCTAAGTAAAGAACTAAGGAAAAAATACGGCAAAAGAAGTATCCCCTTAAGAAAAGCAGATGTTGTTAAGATTATGAGGGGAAAATTCAAGGGTAAAAAAGGAAAAATAGAGTCAATAGGGTTGAAATTTTCAAAAGTATATGTTGAAGGAATTGAAGAAACAAAACAAGATGGAAATAAATTTAATATCCCTATAAATGCTTCAAATCTTCAAATAGAAGAATTAAATTTGGAAGATAAGAAGAGAATAAAGTCAAAGATTCAAGAAAACAAACCAATAAATAAACCAGATAAAACAAAAAACAACAAGGAGTAAAAATGCACTTAAAAAGAATACCAATGCCAAAAAACTGGCTATTTCCAAAGAGAGATTATACTTACATAGTTAATCCAAGAGCAGGTCAAAACAAAGATTATTCTCTACCTATTTTAGTAATTTTGAGAGATGTTCTTAAATTATTAAAAACAACAAGGGAAGCAAAAATTATCTTAAAGGAAGGAAATATTTTGGTTAATGGACAAATAATAAAAGACACTAAATATTCAGTTGGCCTATTTGATCGAATTTATGTAAAAAAAGAAGAAAAATTCTTTACAGTTCTTTTGAATGACAAGGGGCTTATTGTTTCGGAAATTTCACAAAAAGATTCAGAAACTAAACCAATAAAGGTTATTAATAAAACAAAATTGAAAACAAACAAAATTCAAATTAATGGTTCTGATGGAAGAAATTTCTTATATGATAAGGAAGTTAAAACAGGAGATACTTTAATTGTTGATTTAAAAGAAAATAAGATTTCAAGAATCGCCCAATTAAAAAATGGTTCTAAGGTCTTAATCCTTGGTGGAAAACACAAGGGAAGTATTGGGACTGTAGAATCAATTGGTAAAAAGGAATTAGTTGTAAATTTGGACAAAGAAAAATCTCCGATACAAACAAAAAATATTTTTGTTGTTGAATAAAAAAATGGAACAAAAAAATAATAAAAAAATACAAAATTTGATGAGGGAAATCAAAATAGATAGTGTAACCCTTCATTGTTCAACAGCAGATCCACAGAAATTAGAAAGATCATTCAAACTACTTAAAGTAATTACTGGAAAAACTCCTGTAAAAACAATTACCAGAAAAAGAATTCCAACATTCAAAATTCGTCCGGGACTTGAAATTGGATGCAAGGTAACTTTAAGAAAAGAAAAAGCAATAGAAGTATTAACTGCAATATTGATGGGGATACCAAAGCTTAATAAAAAACAATTTTGCCCAGGATCTTTTGCATTCGGAATAAAAGAATATATTGAAATTCCGAGCATCCCATATCAGCGAGACGTTGGTATGCTGGGGTTCGAGGTAATGGTTGCATTAAAAAGAAAAGGGTTCAGAATTGCAAGAAGAAAATTAAAAACAAGAAATATTGGTATTAAACATAAAATAAGTAAAGACGAAACTATTGAATTTTTCAAACAAAATTTCAAAACACCGGTTGAATAAGGAGAAAATAATAAAAAATGACAGCAAGTGATTGGAAAAAAATGTTTAAGCAATTGGATGCAAAACCTGCGATTAAGTCTAGGTATATTAGGTTTTGTAAACCAAAAGAAAGAACAACAGGAATAGCAAAACAAAAATGTGTAAGGTGTGGAAGATTTGGTGGACATTTAAACCAATATGGACTTCATTTATGCAGGCATTGTTTTAGGGAAATCGCAACAAAAATCGGATTTAAAAAATATCATTAAATAAATTAAAAAATATAAAATATAGGAGCAAAAAAACAAAATGGTCGTAAGAGATTGGTTAAGTTCAACATTGAATGATTTTATGAATTGTAAAAGGGCTGGAAAAAAAGAAACAACTTTGACTCCTGCCTCAAATTTAATAAAAGAAGTCTTAAGAATATTAAAAGATCATGGTTATGTTAAGGAATTTAAAATTGAACAGGGAAAATTTGAAAAAATAATCGTGCAACTGGGGAGAATAAACAAATGTAAGGCTATAAAACCCCGATTTTATGTAAGAAAAGATGGTTTTGAAAAATACATTAAAAGATATTTACCTGCAAGAGATTTTGGTATTTTAATCATTTCAACAAGCAAGGGTGTGATGACCCATATGGAGGCTGCACAAAAAGGAATTGGTGGAAGCTTAATTGCTTACTGTTATTAAATATAAAATGAAGAAAGAAATAAAAAAAATTATTGAAATAGAAGAAGGTATTAATGTAGATGTAAATATGCCTGTTGTTAAAATTAATGGACCTAATGGAAGTGTTGAAAAAACATTTAGAACTAAGGCAATAAATGTTGAAAAGAAAGATAACCAAATAATAGTTGGACACCCAAATGCTACAAAAAAAGAAAAAAAACTTATTGGAACTATTGCAAGCCACATTACTAATATGCTCAAGGGTGTGAAAAAAGACTATGTCTATGAGGTCCAGATATGCTCTGTTCATTTCCCAATTACTGTTAAATTAGAGGGAAATAAACTAATTATCAAAAACTTTTTTGGTGAAAATAAGGATCGAGAAGTTTCATTTAAACCAAATGTAAAAGTTTCTATTCAAGAAGACATCATAAAAATAACTTCACCAAATAAAGAATCTGCTGGAGAGACTGCATCATTGTTTGAACATGCAACACGATTAAGTTCAAAAGATAGAAGAATATTTCAAGATGGATTATGGATTATAACTAAACAAAAAGGGAAAAACACTTAATAAAATGGAAGAACGGGAAAGGTTGGTCAAGGTAAGAAAGGCTCAGAAAAAAAGAAAGCCTGATTTTTATAGAAAAGATTCTTTTAAAAAATCAAAGTTGGGAAAAAGAAGAAATAAAAAATTAACTTGGAGGCACCCAATAGGGAGGCATAGCAAAGTTAGAGAAAAAGAAAAAAGCTATCCAAAACAACCTTCAGTTGGTTACAGATCTCCAAAACAAGTAAGATCAACATTAAATGGATTTAATGTAATATATATTTCAAATGTAAAACAATTAACAAAAATAACAAAAGACCAAATACCTGTGATTTTACACATCGGAGCAAAAAATAAATTAGAAATTGCAAAAAAAGCACAAGAACTTGGAATAAAAATTTATAATCTTAATTCAGAAAAAGCCATAAAAAACATTGAAGAAAAATTTTCTGAAAGAAAGAAGATCAAACAAGATAAAATAAAAAAGAAACAAGAAAGAATAGAAAAAGAAAAAGCCAAAACAGAAAAAAAGAAGAAAACTGATTCGGAAAGTAAGGAAAAAATAGAAAGTAAAGAAAAAGAAACAAATCAACAAAAAGAAGAAAAAGAAAAAATATTAAGTCAAAAACCAGAAGAAAAAGGTCCAAGAAAAAATTTGGATTTAAATCAAACTGGTGATTAAAATTAAATAAAAATGAAAACATTACAATCACAAAAAAGAATTGCAGCAGCTGTTTTGAATGTCGGTGTAACGGCAGTTAAATTCGACCCAGATAGATTGACAGAAATAAAAGAAGCAATTACTACTCAAGATATTGCCCAACTTGTAAAAGATAAGGCAATCACCAAAAGACCAATGATTGGAAATAAAAGAAGATCTGGAAAATATAGAGATTTAAGGAAAAAGAAAGGAAGAAGAAGGGGAATGGGTAAAAAAAAGGTACGAGTTGGGTGCAGAAAAGAAGATTATATGAATAAAATTAGGGGAATTCGTGCACTTTTATCGAATCAAAAAAATATCGGAAAAATTTCAACAAAAGTTTATCAAAAAGCTAGAAAGTTGGCAAAAGCCGGAGAGATAAAAAATAAAAGAGAACTATTTAACTATATTAAAGAAAATTCAAAAGAATAAAAATGAAAAAAAGAATAAAAAGGATCTTAGAAAGAAGAAGAATGGAGAATAAAACAGACTATGATTCAAGACTCGCCTTGTTGAAATCTGGAAAACCAAGATTTGTTGTTAGAAAAACAAATAAATATTTAATTTTACAGGTTGTTGAAAGCAAGGATTTAAAAGATTTCATAAAAGCCTCATTTAATACTAAAGATTTATCTAAACAAGGATTAAAGGAAAGTTTTAACAGCACAATGGCATCATATCTTGGAGGATATGCTGTAGCAAAAAAAGCTCTAAAGGTTGGAATTAAAGAAGCCAATGCAGATTTTGGTTTGCAAACATCTACAAAGGGGTCTAAATTATATGCTTCATTAAAAGGTGCTATTGACGCAGGATTAAAAATTTCTTGTGATGAAAAAATGTTTCCAAAACAAGAGAGAATAGAAGGAAAAAATTTAAAAAATGACAAGGCAAAAATATTCAGTGAAATAAAATCTAAATTATAAAATCGCAAAAAAATATAAAAAATGAGACCTAGAATGAGCCGATCGAGAGGAAAGGGAAAAGAACGAACCAGAGAAGATAGAGAGAGAAAGAAAAAAGAAGAAGATTTCTTAAACTGGGTTCCAAAAACTCAACTCGGAAAAGACATTGCTGCTGGAAAAATAAAAAATGTCGACGAAATTTTTAATGCTAATCAAAAAATATTTGAATCAGAAATCATAGACTCCTTATTTCCAAATGGAGAATCTGATTTGATAAATATTGGACAAGCAAAGGGTAAATTTGGTGGTGGAAAAAGAAGGCCATGGAGACAAACACAAAAGAAAACTTGTGAAGGAAATGTTCCAACTTTCGCTTGTTTAACTGTTTTTGGAGATAAAAACGGCCACGTTGGATTGGGTATGGGTAGGGCTAAAGAAACAGTTCCTGCAAAAGAAAAAGCCTTAAAACAAGCAAAATTAAATTTAATGACTGTTAAAAGAGGATGCGGAAGTTTCAACTGCACCTGTAATGAACCCCACAGCATACCTTTCAAAGTTGAAGGAAAATGTGGAAGTTCAAGATTAGTCTTAATTCCAGCACCTAAGGGAACTGGATTAGCAATAGATGATGAATGTAAAAAGATTTTAAGATTAGCTGGAATAAAAGATATTTATAGTAATGCATTTGGTCAAACCAGAACAAAAATTAATATGGCAAAAGCCTGTATTGATGCTTTACAAAAATTAGATAAATTTGTTTAAATAAAAATGGGAAAAATAATATTATTACGAATCAGGGGTATGGTTGATGTAAGAAGAGAAATAAAAAAAACCCTTGATATGCTTAAATTGAGAAAGAAATTTGTTGCAGTAATTGTTAATGACACTAAAGAAATGAAGGGGATGATTGACAGAGCAAAAGATTACCTTGCTTATCAGCAACTTGATGAAAAGACACTTATTTTGCTTTTAACAAAAAGAGCAAAACTCATCGGAAACAAGGACGCAAAAATAGATGAAAAAACAATATCTGAGTTTGCGAAAAAATTCTTAGATAATAAGGCTGAATTGGAAGACTTAAAAATAAAAACTTTCTTTTCATTACATCCACCAAGGGGCGGATTCAAAAAAAGCATAAAATATGCCTATCCAAAAGGAGTTTTAGGAAATAACAAAGATCTGAATAAATTGATTGAGAGGATGTTGTAATAAAATGGCGACAAAAAGAGCAAAGAGAAGCAGAATCAGGGGCGAAAGAACCTGCGGATATGGTTTTAAAAAGAAACATAGGGGTAAGGGTAGTAAGGGTGGAAAAGGTATGGCAGGTACTGGAAAGAGAGCTGGACAAAAACACACATGGGTTTTAAAAAATTTCCCAGAAGGTTATTTCGGCAAAAAAGGATTCAAAACAGAAAAAAATACTGGCTTAAATTTATTTATACTTAATTTGGATGATATTCAAGAAAATTTTGATGAACTTATAAAAAAAGGACTTGGTAAAAAAAATGGTTCTGAGATAGAATTGAAATTAAAAGGATTTAAAATTCTATCAAGGGGAAAATTAAAGGAAAAATTCAAAATTCATGCTTCTGCTTTTTCTGAAAAAGCCAAAGAAAAAATAGAGGAATCTAAGGGAACTTTTGAATTAATCGAATAAATATATAAGTCCCTAAAGATAATTATTTATAATTCATACTTAAAATGTCTTTCAAAAGTTTTATTTCAAATTTGCCGGAAGTAAAAGGGCCGGGTGAAAAAAAATTAGGTTTTAGTACAAAACTTAAATGGACTTTAATAATTCTTGCAGCATTCTTTATAATTTCTAACATCCCATTATTTGGATTAAGTGAAAATGCCTTATCTCAATTTGAATATTTATCAATCATCCTGGGTGCAAATTTTGGAAGTTTGATGAGCTTGGGTATTGGTCCAATTGTTACTGCATCTATTGTTTTACAGTTACTTGCTGGAGCAAAATTAATCAATTTAGATTTAAAGAGTCACGAAGGTAAACAATTTTACCAGGGACTACAAAAAGTTACTGCAATATTTTTTACAATCTTCGAGGCAGCAATATTTGTCTTAATGAGGGGGTTGGAATCAACTCCGGGATTGGAATTTTTATTAATCTTTCAACTTTTCCTTGGTGGTTTAATTGTTATCTTAATGGACGAGGTTGTTCAAAAGTATGGTTTTGGAAGCGGAATAAGCCTATTTATTGTAGGTGGGGTTGCTTGGCAATTATTTGTAAGGGCATTTAGTTTCATTGGACCAGAAAAAACAATACAACCAATTGGAAAAATTCCAGTTTTTATTGTTTCATTGATGAATGGGAATATTACAGAATCTATGATTGCAATACTTGCAATTCTTTCAACAATTTTAATTTTCCTAATTGTTGTTTATGTTCAATCAATTAAGGTAGAAATTCCCCTTTCTTTTGGACGAGTTAGAGGGTTTAGTATAAGGTGGCCACTTTCATTTTTATATACAAGTAATATCCCGGTAATTTTGACGGCAGCATTACATGCAAATCTTCAATTATTTGCTACCCTTGCCCAAAGAGCTACAGGACATGCAACCTTCCTCGGAGGATTTAATTCACAAGGGGTTGCAACATCAGGATTATCTTTCTGGGTAGCTGCACCACATGGAGGAATTTTAGAAAGTATGATTACTAATTCATTCACATGGACGATGTTAGTACAATCCATGGCCTATGTAATATTTATGATTTTAGGTTCGGTGATGTTTGCGGTGTTCTGGATGAAAACCTCTGGAATGGATCCACAAACACAGGCACAAAATCTTGCAAGTAGCGGTATGCAAGTACCTGGATTTAGAAGAGATCCTAGGGTTATTGAAAGTATCCTTGAAAGATACATATTGCCTCTAACAATCATGGGTGGAATTGCTGTAGGTCTTTTAGCAGCATTGGCGGACATTACTGGAGCATTGGTTCGAGGAACAGGTATATTATTAGCTGTCATGATCATCTATAAAATTTATGAAGATATTGCACAACAATATGCCATGGATTCAAACCCTATTGCAAAGAAAATGGTCGGGAATTAGTGAGAAATCGCAAGGAAGAACTTAAATAACCCCTTTAATTTAATTAAATAATATATACAAAATAAAAATGATACAATTTATA